>JAAWGY010000181.1 GCA_022795575.1 Angelakisella sp.
AAAATGCGCCCGCCTCCAGCGCCTACGGCGCGCGGCGGGCTGTTTTGGGGAGAAAGGCCCTACCCCTAACCCCGGCCGCGGTTTGCGCTTCCTGGCCAGCAGGGCGAAAAACCGCAATAGCCCCCATCCTCACCCAAACGCCGCTGTTAAAAACCGCGGCCTGACGGCCTGTAACAAAACGGCAGGGCTTGTGCCAAAAACACAAGCCTTGCCGTTCTGATAGCCGTCCTGGGGAGTTTCGCTCCTGCGGGAGCGCCCAGGGCGCTGCCCTGGACCTGCAAGCCTTTGAAAAGGCTTGACCGAAACTTTTGCGGCCTGCGGCGCTGTTGCGGCAGGTGCGGTGCTGCTACGGCACGTTACCCCTGCTGGGAGGGGCGGAGCATCCGCTTTAACGCCTCCAACGCCTCCCCCTGCTCCCCCCGCCGGCGGTTGTCTAACACAAAAAGCCCCGGAATCCCCTCCGGCGGCTCCAGCTGGATCCCAGCTAAATACCCCTCCGGATCCGCTAACTTCCAGGCGTCCCGAGGCGCCGCCCGCTCCTCCATATTCCGCCGGCAGGCCTCCGGCGAGCAAAGCACCCAAACCGGCAGCACCCCGGCCCCCGCCTCCGCCGCCATCTCCCGCACCCAGGCAAACCGCCCGGGATCCCGCAGCTCCTTGGTAAAGGGAGCGGAGAGGATCACAATGTCGCTGTAGCACAGCGCCTCCGCCGCAAGGGTAAACAGTGCCTCGTATTCGGCGTCCCGCCCGTTGGCCCGGAAGAAATCCCCGCCCTTGTCAAACGCCTCCCCCGCCACCTGGCAAAGCCGCTGGGATAGGGGGTTCAGCGAGTCCAGGTCCAGGTAAACACAGGGGGATACCAGCGCCGCCAGCCGGCGGGAAAGGTAGCTTTTGCCGCAGCCAGCGGGAGCCCCCACTAAGATGAGCCTTTTTTTCATCCCCTCACCTCGTGTCTATGGTAGTCAGTCCGGCCCGCCGCAGTACCTGGTCCACCTGGTTTTTGCGGGTGCGGCCGCTGATGGACCGCATGGCGTTGGCCGCCCCGGCGGCGCTGCCTGTGGCAAAGCACCGCCCCAGCGGCCAGCCTGCCAGCAGGCCGTGGGCAAAGTAGGCGGTAAAGGTGTCGCCGCAGCCAACGGCGCTTACCACCGGTACCAGAAACACCGGCTGGAAGATGGCCTCCTCCCGGGTGACGCACCAGGCCCCCTGGTCCCCCAGCGTCAGCAGGACGCAGCCCGCCCCCCGGGCAATCAGCGCCCGGGCCGCGTCTGCCTCCTCCCCCGGCGGAACCGTCCCCACCGCCTGCTCCAGCTCCTCCCGGTTGGGCTTTACGTAGTCCGGGCCCTCCGGGAGGCTATCCAGAAAGCACTGGCCGTAGCTGTCCAGAATCACCGGCAGCCCCTGCTCCTTGGCCAGCCGCACCATCACCGGGATGGTCCCCTCCGCCCCGGCGCAGGCGCTGCCGCTGATGGCCACCAGCTCCGGCCCTGCCGCCAGCTCCCGGCGGTAGGCCGATAAAAACGCCTCCGCCTCCTCCGGGCTTACCCGGTTGGTGTTGTGGTACTCCAGCCGGGTTTCCCCCCGGTCCGGGTAGATCCGCAGGGGGATCTCCCGGATCCCCTGCGCCGCCGGCACCAGCACCGTCCGGCAGGGATCCCGGTCTGCCAGCAGCCGCTCCCGCCCTCCCCCAAAGGTGAGGGATACCACCGTGTGCCCCAGCCAGCCCATCATCCGGGCCACGTTGACCCCCTTGCCCCCCAGCTGCCGGAAGGTGCGGGAGGGCCGCTCCTGGTCCCCCTGGAACCACATCACCTTGTCCACACAGGGGTTTGCGGTGACGCAAAGGACCTTTTTCCCGCTGCTCATAGTCACATCACTCCTTGACGCCGCCGCTGAGGTTGTTGATGAAGAAGCTTTGGGTGGCGGTAAACAGCACCAGGGCCGGGATGGCGATGATGACGCTGGTGGCCATCAGCGCCCCCCACTCGGTGGCGTAGTCCCCCTTAAAGGTGGAAAGCCCCACCGTCAGGGTGTAAAACTCCGGCTTGTTGGTAAAGGTGGAGGCCAGCAAAAACTCCTGCCACACCATAACAAAGGTGTAGATTCCCACCGAGACAATGCCCGAGACCGCCAGCGGCAGGATGACATAGAAGATGGCCTGGATCCGGTTGCAGCCGTCGATAAAGGCCGCCTCCTCCATCTCCTTGGGGATGCCGATAAAGAAGCTGGTTTGCAGCATGATGGAAACCGGCACCTGTAGGGCGATGTAGGGCAGGTAGAGGGCCTCCAGCGAGTTGTAGAGCTTCAGGTTGACGCACATGATGTAGAGGGGCACCAGCAGCACGATCACCGGGAACATCTGGGTGAGGCTCAGCGCCGAGCGGATGGCCCGCCGCCCCGGGAACTCCATCCGGGTAAGGGCGTAGGCGGCGCACATCGAGATGACGGTGGTAAACAGGACGGTGATCAGCGTCACCTTTAGGCTGTTGAGCACAAACCGGCCGATGCCGAACTCCTGGAAGGCCCGGATGTAGTTATCCAGGTTGATGTGGGAGGGGATAAGCCGGGGCGGGACCTCGTAGATCTCAAAGGTGCCCTTAAAGGAGGTGACGATGATCCAGTAGAAGGGGAAGGCGATATAGAAAAAGAAGAGCAGGGCGCACAGGCCGATCAGCAGCTTCTGCCAGGGCCGGTAGTTGCGGAAGGTGAAGACCACACCCTCCCCGCCGTGCTTTTTGGGTTTGATCCGTGGCATTAGTCCTCACCTCCTGCAAAAAACGCGTTCCGAATCAGCCGCACCACCAGGATGATGGAGAGCATAATGGAAAACATCAGTACCGAGATGGTGGCGGCGTTACTGATGGAGTAATAGTTAAAGGCTTCCTTGTAGACGATGATGGACATGGTGGTGGTTTTTTCCGCCGGGCCGCCGTTGGTCATCACCCGCATGATGTCGTAGGCGTTAAAGGTCCAGATAAAGATAAGCAGGGTGCAGTTGCTCAGCACCGGGCGGATATGGGGCAGGGTGACGTACCGGAAGACCTGCCACCGGCCCGCCCCGTCGATCACCGCCGCCTCCACCTGGTCCCGGGACTGGTTGGAGAGCCGGGCGTACACCAGCAGCGCCACGAAGGGGAAGGCCCGCCAGCTGTTTGCCATAATCGCCGCCGCCATCGAGGTCCCCCCGGAGGCGAACCAGGAAAAGTCCGGTTCCACCAGCTTCAGCGCCTTCATGGCGTAGGTGACGATGCCGGCGTCCTCTGCCAGCATCAGCTGCCAGATGTAGCCGGTGATTACCGAGGGCAGGATCCAGGGCACCAGCATAAAGGCCTTTAGAAAGCCGCTGCCGGGGAAGCGGGTGTTAAGCAGCATCGCCAAAATCAGCCCCAACAGCACAATCAGGGCAAGGTTTACCGCTGTCCACAGCACGGTGCGGCCCATAGCGGCCCAAATGCGGCTCTCCTGGATGATGGTAGCGTAGTTTGCCAGCCCCACAAAGGGGCGCTTGGTGCTGGTAAGCTTGTACTGAAAGAGGCTGATGGCAAGGTTGCTGAGCATGGGGTAGAGCATAAAGGCCGCCAGCAGCAGCAGCGCCGGCGTCACCAGCAGGTAGGGCAGCACCAGCCGTTTTTTGTGTGGTTTCATAGCAGTGTCATCCTTCCTCCAAGGTTGGGGAAAGCCGCTTTCCCCGGCCTCCCCCGGGCAGGACCCGGGGGAACGCCGGGGGGAAGGCGGTGAGGAAACGATATCGCGATTTGGGGAGAGGGTGATGTCGCGATTAGTTGAGGGTGTCCAGCTTGGCCTGGACGGCGGCGTCGCCCTTGGCGATGGCCTCGTCCACGGAGATGTCCTTCAGCAGCGCCTGGCCGTAGAAGGTGTTCCAGGTTTCGGCAACCTCGGTGTAGATGGGGGTAAGCGGCACCGGGAAGCAGGCGGTTTTGTACTGCTCCTTAAAGGCGTCGTAGACCGGCTTGTTGTAGGGCTCAAAGCCAAAGGAGCGTGTATCCGCCGGCAGGCCCCGGGTGATCTTGGCCATGTTCTCCGGGGTGTTCAGGTACTCCATCCAGGCGTAGGCGCCCTCCTTGTTCTTGGCGTTTTCCGAAACGGCGAAGAGGTACCCGCCCATGGCGGAGCCGGACTTGCCGTTGGGGGCGGTGGGCATGGTGGTAAAGCCTACGTCGTCGGGGTTGGCAAACTTGGGCAGCACGCTGGCCACCTGGGAGGGGGTCCACCACAGCATGGCCACCTTGCCCTCGGCAAACATGGAGCGGGCCATGGTGTCGTCGATGTTGGTGTCCTTGGGCATATACTCGTACATCTCCACCGCCCAGTTCAGGTACTCCTTTACCTCCGGCTTGGTCAGCTGGGAGAGGTACTTGCCGCTTTCGTCCTGCTCATAGAGCCGCACCCCCCAGCAGAGCATAAAGCCCCCCAGGTCGTAGATGCAAAAGACGTTTTTGGATACCTGCCCCGCCATGGCGTAGTAGCCCTTTTCGTGGGCCGCCTTGCCAAAGGCCAGCACGCCGTCGGTGGTGGCCAGGTCCTCCGGCTTCATGTTGCACTCGGCCAGGATGGTTTTGTTGTAGGCCAGGATCCGGCAGTCCACGTCATAGGGCAGGGCGTAGTGCTTGCCGTCAATCATCCCCACGTTAACCGCCGCCTGGGCGTAGGAGGAAAGGTCCAGCTTGCTTTCGGCGATCCAGCTGTCCAGGTCGGCCAGCATCCCCGCCTCCACAAAGGCGGCTACCGAGGAGTTGTTCACCTGCTGCACATCGGGGTCCTGGCCGGTGGTGTGCATCATCAGGGCGGTGTTTTCCAGGTCGTCGTATTCGGCGGGGATAACCTCAATGTCATAGGGGTACTTGGCTTCAAAGTCCTCGATGCAGCCGCTGGCCTCCAGGATCTTGGCGGAGGAGCTCCACATATACATGGTCAGCGGGGTACGCTCCGTCGGTGTCTCGGTCGGGGTGCTGCCGGGCTGGGGCGCGCTGGGCGTGGGCGCCGGGGACGCGGGGGCGGGGTTGCCGCCACAGGCGAAGAGACTAACACAGAGGGAAACGACCAGCAGGATGGACAGGATACGCTTTTTCATCTGTAACTCCTCCATTCACGGTTCTGATGCTTTTGGTCGGATTGTCGTCGGGAAAATAAACAGTTTTTACCCGATATCTGTATATTTATTGTATTAAACATCAGCCTGCGGCACAACCTCCGTTTTTTTGATTTTGTGGTCGATTTTTGGGTCTTGCCCCCAATAGCGTCATTTTTGGCAAAACGTCCTTGACAAGAAACACGGGCCGCGTTTATTATAAAGCTGCGGATGGAGGAGGATATTGGTAGCCTTGCGTACAAAAAGACTACTGCCCTGCGGTGGTGGAATGGTTCGGCGGCTGTTAGCGCCTGTTCAGCATCTCCCGGTGCGCCGCCTTGCAGGACATAAAAATCACTGCCAATTCGGCGCGCTGGGAGATGCTGAACAGGCGCTTAGGCCGGTGGCCCCAAAATGCGCCCGCCTCCAGCGCCTTCGGCGCGCGGCGGGCTGTTTTGGGGAGAAAGCGGCTACTCCTAACCCCGGCCGCGGTTTGCGCTTCCTGGTTAGTCGGGCGGCAAACCGCCATTGGCCC
>JAAWGY010000182.1 GCA_022795575.1 Angelakisella sp.
AGGCCGGTGGTCCCAAAATGCGCCCGCCTCCAGCGCCTGCGGCGCGCGGCGGGCTGTTTTGGGGAGAAAGCGGCTACCCCTAACCCCGGCCGCGGTTTGTGCTTCCTGGACAGTCGGGCAAAAAACGCCATTGCCCCCATCCTCACCAAAAAGCAGCTGATCAAAACCGCGGCCTGACGGCCTACAATAGAACGGCAGACCTTGTGCTTTTTGGTAAAAGCCCTGCTGTTGTCGTAGTCGGCCTGGGGAGTTTCGCTCCTGCGGGAGCGACCAGGGCGCTGCCCTGGACCTGCAAGCCTTTGAAAAGGCTTGACCGAAACTTTTGGCGCCCTGCGGGCCTTTGGCGGGCAGGCCTGTGGGTGGCCCCCGGCGGGCACCGTGTGGCTGCTACAGCAGCATCCGGTCGTTGTCCAGCTCCCGGGAAACCTTCTCCTTAAAGAGCTCCAGCAGCCGCGGTACCGTCATCCCAGCCCGCTCCTCCCCCGAAAGCTCCAAAACAATCCGCCCCCGGTCCATCATCACTGTACGGTTGCCCAACGCCAGCGCCGCCGTGATGTTGTGGGTAATCATCATGCAGGTAATCCCCTGCTCCGCAACAATGGCCTTGGTCAGCGCCAGCACCTTCTCCGCCGTGGCCGGATCCAGCGCCGCCGTGTGCTCATCCAGCAGCAGCAGCTTGGGTGTCACCAGAGTGGCCATCAGCAGGGTAAGCGCCTGCCGCTGCCCCCCGGAAAGCAGCCCCACCGGGCTCCTCATCCGGTCCTCCAACCCCAGCCCCAGCGCCGCCAGCCGCTCCCGGAACCGCTCCCGGTCCCGCTTGCCAATGATGCCCAGGGGCGAGCGGTGCCGGGTGGTCCGCAGATAAGCCAGCGCCAGGTTTTCCTCAATGGTCATGTGTGGAGCCGTCCCCTTTAGCGGGTCCTGGAACAACCGCCCAATCTGCCGGCTCCGCCGGTGCTCCGGCAAAAGGGTGATGTCCGCCCCGTCCAGCAGAATCTTCCCCCGGTCCGGGTAAAAGCTGCCGGCAATGGCCCCAAAAAGGGTGCTCTTGCCCGCCCCGTTGCTGCCGATAATGGCGGCAAAATCCCCCGGCCACAGGGTGAGGGAAAGGTCCTCCACCGCCTTTTTTTCGTGGATGGTCCCCGGGGCAAAGGTCTTGCTGATCCCGTCGATCTTTAGCAGCTCAGCCATTTCGTTCCACCTCCCGGCGCAGCTGGTAGAACCGCAGCTCCTCCCGGATGGCCGGCCAGGAGATGGCCGCGGCCACAATAACGGCGGAAACCAGCTTGAAGTTTTGAGCCCCCACCTTGGTGGATACCAACGCGGTGGCAATGATGATGCGATAGATTACCGCCCCCACCAGGGCGGCAGCGACCCCCCGGACCACGCTGCGCCGCCCCATCACCACCTCGCCGATGATCAGGCTGGCCAGACCGATGACCACCATGCCGGTGCCCAGGCTGATATCGGAGAACTTTTGGTACTGCACCAGCAGCCCCCCGGAGAGAGCCACCATGGCGTTGGCGGCACAGAGCCCCACCGTGGTGGTAAAGGCCGGGTCGATGGAGGAGGCCGCCACCATCTCCCGGTTATCCCCGGTGGCCCGGATGGAAAGCCCCAGCTGGGTCCGCAAAAACAGCGCCAGCCCCGCCCCAACAAGGAGGGCCAGGATACCCGCCAGCACCAGCTTGCCGGCGGGGCCCAGCAGCCCCTCCGCGGCGGTAAAGACGTTCGCCTCCTTCAGCATATTCAGGTTGGAGCGTCCCCCCATGACCATCAGGTTTACCGAGTAAAGGCCGGTCATGGTGACGATGCCCGCCAGGATGGGCTGCACCCCCAGCCTTGTCTGGAGCAGGGCGGTAACAAAACCCGCCAGCGCCCCCGCCGCCAGGGCCAGCAGCAGCCCCTGCACCGGGTGCCCCCCAATGGTGAGGATGGCGGAGCAGGCCGCCCCCAGGGTAAAGCTGCCGTCGGTGGTCAGGTCGGCCACGTCCAGCGTGCGGTAGGATAGGTAGAGGCCCAGGGCCACAAGGCTGTAGATGAAGCCCTGCTCCACGGCTCCCTGTAGAACGGTTAGGCTCATGGTTGTTCTCCTTCTTCTGTGTATCGATTCGTGGATGGCGTCAGGCGACAGAGGAAATGATGTCGGCATCGCCGGGGCCGTACTTGGAGACATCCACCCCGATGGCGGCGGCGGTGTTGCCGTTGATGACCACGGCGTTGTCCCGCAGCACCTCCACCGGAATCTCCCCGGCGGGGGTGCCGGTGAGGATCTTCAGAACCATATCGGCGGTCTGGCTGCCCAGGTTGGTGTAGTTGACCCCCACCGTGGCAAGGCCCCCGTCGGCCACCATGGAATCCGCCGCCACGTACACCGGCTTTTTGGCCTGGATGGCCTCGTCCGCCAGCACCCCCATGGCGCTGGCCACCGTGTTATCAATGGGGGCGAAGATGGCGTCGCATTTGCCCAGCAGGTTCCGGGCGGAGGTCTGGACATCGGCGGAGCTGGTGATGGCCCCGTCGGTGTAGGGGATCTGCTTGCCGTCCAGGTAAGCCTTTACCTGGGCGATGACCGAAAGGCTGTTGTCCTCGCTGGTGTTGTAGATGAGGCCGTAGCTCCCCACGCCGGGGGTCAGCTCATCCGCCAGGGCAAAGATCTTCTCCACCGGGATGGCGTCGGAGGTGCCGGTGACGCTGCCCCCGGGGGCCTCCAGGCTCTCCACCAGGCCGGCGGCCACCGGGTCGGTGACGGCGCTGAACACCACCGGGATACCGCTGGACTGGGCGGCTGCGGCGGCGCCCTGGGCGGCGGGGGTGGCGATGGCCACAATGACGTCCACCTTGCTGGCCACAAACTGCTGGCAGATGGTGTTGATGGTGGTGGTATCCCCCTGGCCGTTCTGGTAGCTTACCTCGATGGCAAGGCCGTTTTCGGCGGCCTTTTCCGCCAGCCGGGCGGTGATGGCCCCCCGGATCTCGTCCAGGGAGGGGTGCTCCATCAGCTGGATGATGCCCACCGTCACCTTTTTGGCCCCGGGGTCCGGGGCGGAGGGGGCGGGGGAACCGGCGGGGGAGGAGGGGGTGTTCCCGGAGGAGCAGGCCCCCAAAGCCAGGGTCATCGTCACAGCGAGGAGCAGGGCAAACAGCTTTTTCATCTTGAGAACTCCTTTCAATGGTTTCCGCCGGGGGAGGAAATCCGGGGTGCCCGGCGTCGGTCCACCACCTGTTGGAGTGGCTGTGTACAGGGCGATGGCGCTGTGGCTCCCCGAGCGCTTCGGGGAACAAAAAAACGCCTGTCCTTACGCTCCCCTTACGGGGAACCAAGGACAGACGTAAACGTCTGCGGTGCCACCTTGATTGCCGCGCTTTCTCAGCCGCGGCCCCTTAGCAGGATGCCAACACATCCCCGGCTCTGTAACGGGCGCCCCCCGTTGAGGAATACTGGGCCGCCTTGGCCTTTCATCCTCACCCTCAGCGGTCCATTTGTCCAGTCCGTTTCCCGCCGGGCTCTCAGCGCCGCCGGCTCTCTGTGGGGTCGTGCCTGGTTTTATCTCCGCCTCATCGGTTTAGGGCTATTATATGCCGGCGGCAGGAAATTGTCAAGGGGGTGCGGGGATATTTTTCCCGGGGCGGGGCAGGGGAAAAATTTCCGTTTCCCATTGACTTTATCCGTTAAAAGTGATAAAGTGTTACCCGTAGTGATCCCGGGGGGCCAGTGCCGCCCCGGAGATAACGCCATAGGAGGAACGACATGGTCATCGCCGACTTTTTGGAGCGCAACGCCAGGCTCTACCCCTCGGAGACCGCCCTGGTGGAGATCAACCCCTCGGAGGAGCGGGACAAGGCAGTCACCTGGCGGGAGGCCAGCCTTATCGAAAGCGCCCTGCCCGACGCCCCCTACCGCCGGGCGATCAGCTGGAAGGATTTTGACCGCCAGGCAAACCGCTTTGCCAACCTGCTGCTGAGCCGCAGCACCAGCCGGGGCACCAAGGTGGGTATCCTGATGATGAACTGCCTGGAGTGGCTCCCCATCTACTTCGGCATCCTGAAGGCGGGGTGCATCGCGGTTCCCCTCAACTTCCGGTACTCCTCCGAGGAGATCCGGTACTGCCTTGGCCTTGCCGATGTGGAGGTGCTGGTCTTCGGCCCCGAGTTTGTGGAGCGGGTGGACGCCATCCAGGGGGAGCTGCCCGCGGTAAGGATGATGTTTTTTGTGGGGCGGGAGAAGCCGGCCTATGCCGAGGACTGCATGGGCCTTGTCAACTTCTGCTCCTCCGGCGCGCCGCCGGTGGCCCTGCAGGAGACGGACCACGCCGCCATCTACTTTTCCTCCGGCACCACCGGCTTCCCCAAGGCCATCCTCCACGACCACCGGGCCCTGGTGAGCTCCTGCCAGACCGAGCAGAACCACCACGGACAGACACGGGAGGACGTCTTTCTCTGCATCCCGCCCCTTTACCACACCGGGGCAAAGATGCACTGGTTCGGCAGCCTCCTTTCCGGCAGCCGGGCGGTGCTGCTGCGGGGGGTGACGCCGGAGTGGATCCTCCGGGCCGTTACCGAGGAGAAGTGCACCATCGTCTGGCTGCTGGTGCCCTGGGCCCAGGACCTGCTGGACGCCGTGGACTGCGGCCGGGTGGACCTGCGCCACTACCTGCTGGACCAGTGGCGGCTGATGCACATCGGCGCCCAGCCGGTGCCCCCCAGCCTCATCAAGCGGTGGAAGAGGATCTTCCCGAACCATCAGTACGACACCAACTACGGCCTCAGCGAATCCATCGGCCCCGGCTGCGTCCACCTGGGGGTGGAGAACATCCGCAAGGTGGGGGCCATCGGCGTCCCCGGCTACCTTTGGCAGGCCCGCATTGTGGACGAGCAGGGCCGGGAGGTTCCCCAGGGCCAGATTGGCGAGCTGGCGGTAAAGGGCCCCGGGGTGATGCTTTGCTACTACAAAAACCCGGAGGCCACCGCCGAGGTGCTCCGGGACGGCTGGCTTTACACCGGGGATATGGCCCGGGCCGACGAGGAGGGCTTCATCTACCTGGTGGACCGCAAAAAGGACGTGGTCATCTCCGGGGGCGAGAACATCTACCCGGTGCAGATTGAGGACTTCCTGCGCCGCCACGACCGGGTGAAGGACGTGGCGGTTATCGGCCTGCCGGACCAGCGGCTGGGGGAGATCGCCGCCGCCATCATCGAGGTAAAGGAGGGGATGTCCTGCACCGAGGAGGAGATCGCCGCCTTCTGCGAGGAGCTGCCCCGGTACAAGCGCCCCCGGCGGATCATCTTTGACCACGTGCCCCGCAACCCCACCGGCAAGATCGAAAAGCCGGTGCTGCGGGAGCGGTACTGTCACGGCCGGCTGGTGGAGGCGCAGGTCAGCGGCTGAGAGCCTATTCAAAATCTCCCGGCGCGCGGGATTGGCCGTTGGACACGCCTGCGGGCGGAGTAAGAACCTGTATTCATAACCGGATGATGCAGACAGGACAAGGGATTTTCCCGCCCTGCAAGGCAAAAAACCGCAGCAATACTTGGTGTATTGCAAGGTTTTTTAACGCGGCAGGGCGGGAAAAGACCTGGC
>JAAWGY010000183.1 GCA_022795575.1 Angelakisella sp.
TGCGCCCGCCTCCAGCGCCTACGGCGCGCGGCGGGCTGTTTTGGGGAGAAAGCGGCTACTCCTAACCCCGGCCGCGGTTTGCGCTTCCCCGCCAGTCAGGCGAAAAACCGCCATAGCCCCCATCCCCACCCAAAAGCCGCTGCCCAAAACCGCGACCTAACGGCCTACAACAAAATGGCAGGGCTCGTGCCAAAAACACAAGCCCTGCCATAATTATTAACCGTCCTGGGGCATTTCGCTCCCTGCGGGGAGCGACCAGGGCTCTGCCCTGGACCTGCAAGCCTTTGAAAAGGCTTGACCGAAACTTTTAGCGCCCTGCGGGCCTTTGACGGACAGGCTGCTACCTCTTCCCCTCGCCCCGCTCCCGCACCAGCATCCGGATCGGCGTCCCCGTCATCTCAAACTGTTCCCGAATCTGGTTCTCCAAATACCGCAAGTACGAAAAATGGAACAACTCCGCCTTGTTGCAGAAGCAAACAAAGGTCGGCGGCTTCACCGATGCCTGCGTAATATAGTAGATCTTCAGCCGCTTCCCCTTGTCCGACGGCGGCTGTACCCGCGCCGTAGCATACGCCAGCAGGTCGTTGAGCCGCCCCGTCGGTATCCGCATGGCGCTCTTTTCCGCCACCTGGGTAATCAACCCAAACAGCTTGTCCACCCGCTGCCCCGTCTTGGCCGAGATAAACAGGTACGGCACATAGGACATAAAGGAGAAGCCCTCCTCTAACCCCTTGCGCATCTCGTCCATGGTGGAGCCGGTCTTCCCCTCCACCGCGTCCCATTTGTTTACCGCAATGATGCACCCCTTGCCCTGCTCGTGAGCATACCCCGCAATCTTGCTGTCCTGCTCGGTAAACCCTTCCCCGGCGTCAATAAGCACCACCGCCACATCGCACCGGTCCACCGCCATGTAGGACCGCAGCACGCTGTACCGTTCAATGCTTTCCTCTACCTTGGACTTCCGCCGAATCCCCGCCGTGTCGATAAAAAGGAACTTCCCGTGCTCGTTTTCCACCGGCGTGTCGGTGCAGTCCCGGGTAGTCCCGGCGATGTTGGAGACGATGACCCGTTCCTCCCCGGCAATGTAGTTGATGAGGGAGGACTTGCCCACGTTGGGCTTGCCGATCACCGCCACCTTGATGGCGTCCGGCCCCTCCTCCTCTGCCGCCGCCCAGTCGATCTCGGCAAAGCAGGCGTCCAGCAGCTCCCCGGTACCGTGGCCGTGTACCGAGGATACCGGGATGGGATCCCCCAGCCCTAAGTTGTAGAATTCGTACAGCTCCGGAGGCGGGGCTCCGATCCGGTCGCATTTGTTGACGCACAGCACCACCGGCTTGCCGCTTTTGCGCAGCATCGCCGCCACGTCGCTGTCGTTGGCCGTCACCCCGGCGGTGATGTCGGTGACAAGGATGATGACGTCGGCGGAATCGATGGCCAGCTGAGCCTGGCTCCGCATCTTTTGCAGCAGCAGGTCGTCGGTTTTGGGCTCGATGCCTCCGGTATCCACCAGCCGGAAGCTCTTGTCCAGCCACTCCCCCTCGGCATAGATGCGGTCCCGGGTGACGCCGGGGGTATCCTCTACAATGGAAAGGCGCCTGCCGATGAGCTTGTTGAATAGGGTGGATTTGCCCACATTGGGCCGCCCCACCACGGCGATGAGCGGTTTTGCCATGATTGCCTCCTTGATAAAGATGTTCAGCCCCTTCTGCCGGGAACGGGGTAATTACCCCCCTGTCATGGCCTCCAGCAGCACAGCGCCGTCGTTATCCACCGCCCGCACCCTTGTCCCGGTCTGCTCCTCCAGCCAGGGGATGGTGGTGTCGTCCAAAAACCGGTCCCCCTCGTGGCGCAGCGTCACCGAGGGGATCAGCAGCTCCTCCCCCAGCGCCTTCCCCCGCAGCCCCCGGGCGATATCCCCCCCGCAGAGCAGCCCCGCCACGTTTACCGCCCCGCCAAAAAGCCGGTTGGGGATGCCGTGCACCTCCACCGTAAGGCCGGGGAACCGCTCCTCCGCCAGCGCCGCCAGCCGGGCAAGGAGGGGGGCGGCGGCGGTGCCGGTGGCAATCGAGATCCGCCGGTGGATGGGGCGGCTCTCCTCCTGGGCCAGCGCGTCGGTAAACTCCTGGTGCAGCAGCGCCCACAGCCCCACCCCGTCCTCCAGCTGGTCAAAGTCCTCGTAGTAATCCGCCGGGGGAATGGGGACCTCTGCCAGCAGGAAAAACTCGTCGGCGGGGTAGGCCACCCGGCAGCCGTGCTTTTCCTGCATCTCCTTTTGGAAGGCCTCCGCCGTGGCGATCACCTGCCGGGCCTCCTCCCGGGTATAGGGGCGCAGGGGATACAGCCCCTCCCGGTGGCCGGTAAGGCCCACCGGAACCAGGGCGATGCTCCCCAGGCCGGGGCAGTACCGGCCCAGCTCCCGGAGGCTCCGCTCCAGGGCGGGGCCGTCGTTGATGCCGGGGCAGAGGACCAGCTGGGCGTTTACCCGGATCCCCCCCTCCACCAGCATGGGCAAAAAGCGGAGGGAATCCGCCGCCCGGGGGTTCTTCAGCATCCGCACCCGCAGCTCCGGGTCGGTGGTATGCACCGAGATGTTGATGGGGGAAAGCCGCATCTTGATGATCCGGCGGATGTCCTCCTCGGTAAGGTTGGTGAGGGTGACATAGCTGCCGAACAAAAAGGACATCCGGCTGTCGTCGTCCTTGATATAGAGGGAATCCCGCAGCCCCCTGGGGAGCTGGTCCACAAAGCAGAAGAGGCATTTGTTGCGGCAGGTGTGCTGCCGGTCCATCAGGTAGGTGTCAAACTCCAGCCCCAGGTCGTCGTACTCCTCCTTGCGGACCGTGACGGCGTAGGGGGCGTCCTTCCGGCGGAGGGCAAGGGCCAAGCGGGTATCGGTCATATAAAAACGGTAGTCCAGCACGTCCCGGATGGGGTGGCCGTTGATGGACTCCAGCACATCCCCGGGGCGGATCTCCTTTCGGGAGGCCGGGCTGTCCGGGGCAATCCCCCGTATCGTCACTGCCATGGCCATCTCCCCCTTTTCTCCGGCCCTTTGGCCGTAAATCTGCGCTGCCGGCGGCGTTCCAAAGCCGCGCTTATCCCTTTGGATTCCCTGTGCCGCGCAAAAAATTCCCTTCCGGCAAAGGCGGGCGCCCTCCGGGCCTGGCTTTGCCAATGGAAAAAGGAGGGGCTTCCCCCTCCTCTCTCGTTGGTCAGCGTTGTGCTCAGTCAGCCATCTTGATGACTTCCCGGCCCTTGTAGTAGCCGCAGCTGCCGCACACCTGGTGGGGGAGCTTCAGCTCGCCACACTGGGGGCACTTGCAGAAGCCGGGGGCGGCAAGCTTCCAGACGTTGGAGCGGCGCTTGTTTTTGCGGGCTTGGGAGCTTTTTCTCTTGGGTACTGCCATTTTCAGCACCTCCTTTGTTGGGATGGAACGGGGAGGATCTACTCCCCTTCGTCAAAAAACTTGTCCAGGGCCGCAAGGCGGGGGTCCGTCTCCTTCTCCTCGCACCGGCACTGGGTTGTGTTGCGGTCACAGCCGCAGCTGGGGCACAGGCCCTTGCAGTCCTCCCGGCAGAGGGTACGGCTTGGCAGCTCCGGGATGACGTCGTTGGCGGCAACCTCGCTTAGCTCCACCAATCCGTCCGGGGCCACCAGATACTCGTCGTCCTCCTCCGTGTTCTGGAGGGACCGGACCACCGTATGGGGGACCGTCAGGGTGATCTCCCTGCTTACAGGGGCAAGGCAGCGATCGCACCGCAGGGCCAGGGTATACCGGTAGACGCAGTCGAGTGTTACCACGCCGGCACGGTTCCGGGCCTGGGCGGTTAGCTGTACAGGGGTTTGGAAGGGGGCTTCCCCCCCGGCGCTGTAGCGGCTCAGGTCCACATCATCCGTTACCACCTCGGATACTCCCGCGCCATCCAGCAGCCTGTTCAAATCGAACCTCATCCGCGCTCCTCCATCTCCGCCCGGTGCGGGAGGATGCTCCCGCCGCCGCTGCACTGTCCGGCCAAAAAAGGGCAGAATGCCCCCTGCCGTCCAATGCCACGGAACTAATTATAATGGCCGGCGGGGGCTTTGTCAAGGCGGTTTTGCCGCCCTCGGGGCCAAAAAGCAAGTTTTTTTGGCCCTGCGGGGCGCCGGTCCCGGGGCGGGCGGGGGGGATTACTCTTCGCCCTCCTGGGCGGGCTCCCCGGCGCTCTCCCCCTCCCCGTCCTCGTCCTCCACCTCGGCGGTGATGTTGACGCGGCCCAGCTTTTTGGGGGAGCCGCCCTTACCCGGGGCTTTCAGCTGCTCCCGGTTCTCCATCACCTTGGCGGCGATCTCCTCCAGCAGCTCCGGGTTTTCCTTCAAATAATCCCGCACCCGGTCCCGTCCCTGGCCCAGCCGCTCCCCGTTGTAGGAGAACCAGGAGCCGCTCTTCTGGATAATATCCAGCTTTACCGCCAGGTCCAGAACCTCCCCGGCCCGGGAGATCCCCGTCCCGTACAGGATATCGAATTCCGCCGTCTTAAAGGGGGGCGCCACCTTGTTTTTGACCACCTTCACCCGGGTTCTGCTCCCCACCATGTCGGTCCCGTCCTTGATGGCCTCCACCTTCCGCACGTCCATCCGCACCGAGGAATAGAACTTCAGCGCCCGGCCACCCGGCGTTGTCTCCGGGTTGCCGTAGGACACCCCGATCTTTTCCCGCAGCTGGTTGATGAAGATCACCACCGCGTTGGATTTGCCGATGGCGCCGGTGAGCTTCCGCAGCGCCTGGGACATGAGGCGGGCCTGGAGGCCCACATGGGTGTCCCCCATCTCCCCCTCGATCTCCGCCTTTGTCACCATGGCGGCCACCGAGTCCACCACCGCCACATCGATGGCCCCCGACCGCACCAGCGCCTCGCAGATCTCCAGCGCCTGCTCCCCGGTATCCGGCTGGCTCACCAGCAGCGAGTCGATATCCACCCCCAGCGCCTTGGCGTAGACGGGGTCCAGGGCGTGCTCCACATCGATAAAGACGGCGTTGCCCCCCAGCTTTTGGGCCTGGGCCACCACATGGAGGGCCACCGTGGTTTTACCGGAGGATTCCGGCCCGTACACCTCGATGATCCGCCCCCGGGGCACCCCGCCGATACCCAGCGCGATATCCAGCGACAGGCTGCCGGTGGGGATGGCCTCCACATTCATGGTGGCGTTCTGCCCCAGCTTCATCACTGCGCCCTTGCCAAACTGCTTTTCAATCTGGCCCAGCGCGGTTTCCAGCGCCCTCTGCTTTTCCTCCCCTGTATCCGCGGGCTTTACCGGGCTTTTGCCCTTGCCGCTGTCCTTTTCCTTGGCCATGGCAGCCTTACCTCCTGTCAAAACGATGTCGATACCCTATCCATAAATTATACCGGATCCCCGACGGGACCGCAAGGGAAATTGCGAACGAATTTTCTGTCATTCCTTACGGCCCCGGCTCTATGAGCCTATTCAGAATCTCCCTGCACACCGCCTGAACGGGTATTTTCCCGCCCTGCTGCGTTAAAAAATCTTGCAATACAGCAAGTATTCCTGCGATTTTTTGCCTTGCAGGACGAAAAAATACCC
>JAAWGY010000184.1 GCA_022795575.1 Angelakisella sp.
TTTTTCGACAGGGGAAGGGGGCTTGGCTGCGTCGAAAATGCTGGGAATCCACCAAGGATTCCTTGCGCTTTTCTCCTTGCAATCCCCCTCCCCCTGGGAAAAATCCGGGCACTTCGTCTTTCGGGACACGCCTTAGCCGCCGGGGCCAAAGGAAGCACCCGGACAGCAAAAGGCCCTCCCGCAGTATGGGAGGGCCTTTTTCCGTCCGGACAGGACTATGCAAGGGCGTTGAAAAGCATGATTGCCGCCCCCAGGATAACCAGCACCACGCCGGTGGCGCGGTTCAGCGTCCGGGGTTCCGCCTTGTTGGCGAAGATGGCGGCGACACGGGCCCACAGCAGCGTAAAAAGGACGCAGAGCCCAAAGACCGGCCAATCCGGCGCGCCGCCGATGGCAAAGTGGGATGCCGCCCCGGTAAGGGCGGTAAAGGCCATGATGAAAACGCTGGTACCCACCGCTGTTTTTAGCTCGTACCCCAGTACCGAGGTGAGGATCAGCAGCATCATCATGCCGCCGCCGGCCCCCACAAAGCCGCAGATAAAGCCGATGCCGGCCCCACAGGCCACCGACTGTGCCGCCCGTTTTGCTGCCGATACCGCCGCCATCGTCTCCTTGGTGGTCATCACCGGCTTAACGATAAACTTAATCCCCAGCAGGAAGGTCATGAATACCGAAAATCCCCCCATAGTGGAGGAGGGCAGCAGGCTGGCGGCAACGCTGCCCACCACCGTAAAGGTCAGGACGCTGGCCATCATGATCAGGCCGTTTTTGATATCCAGGTTTTTATTTTTGCCGTAAACCCATGCGGATACGGCGCTGGCCAGGACGTCGGAGGAAAGGGCGATGCCTACCGCCAGGTAGGGGTCCATCTCCAGAAAGGTGATGAGCATGGGGCTGATTACCGCCGCGGCGCTCATCCCGGCAAAGCCGGTGCCCAAGCCTGCCCCCATCCCGGCAAAAAAGGTAACGGCGATGATGCGTATCGCTTCCAATGGTCATCCCTCCCGCAGCATGGCGTCCAGGTTGTCCTCCACCGAGGCGATGACGCGGTGGAATTTTTCCCGCAGCTCGGCGTCCACCCCCGCAAAAAGCTGCTCCTGGAATTCCGCCTGGATCTCCTGGCCACGGCGGATGATGGGCTGGGCCTTTTCGGTGCAGACAAGGTAGGCCTTCCGCCGGTCCCCGGGGACCGACCGGCGCTCCAGGTACCCCTCCTGGGCCAGGCGGTCCACGTTTACCGAGACCAGGTTGGCCTTGATTTTGCGCACCTCCACAATGTCCCGGGCGGTGTTGAGGCTGGGGTTGTTGGCCAGAAACAGGAGGATGTCGAGAGCGGTTTGGGGGAGCTTCAGCTCCTGGCAGAAGGAACGGCAGCAGGCGGTGTAGGCCCGGAGCATCTTGTAGGAAAACAGGATGTTCATCAGCATCGGCAATGCCCTCCTTGTGTTTTGTTCAAAAACGAACTATCTAAATTGGAACCAATTATACCAGTCTCCAAGGCCCAAGTCAAGAAGGAAATGGAGAAGGTTCCGCGCAAAAAAAGCCCCGGCTGGCAAAGCCGGGGCTTTGGACGGATGAAAAATGCTAAGGATTACTCGGTAAAGCTGCCACGGATAAAGGTCTCGATGTCCGCGGCCTCGGTAGCCGGGTCCTCGTCCATCCGGCAGAGGGTGGCCAAAAAGACGTAATCCCCAATCACAATGACCTTGCCCGCTGTCACCTTCTGGTACTGGTCCTGGAGGTACTTCTCAAACTCCTTGGCCTGGGCGTCCTGGCGCTCCTCCAGCTTCTTCTGCACCGTTTCCACCTTGCCCTCCTTGGCCTTGATGGCGATAAGGTTATCGGTGGATATGTTGACCATGGTGATGTACCCGGTGTATTCCTCCACGTCCTCCGGGTCGATGCCCAAAATGTCCTTCAGGATGGAGTCGTCCAACTCGGCGGGCATGGTAAAGCCGTACTTTTCCGCCAGGGTATCCACAATGGACTGGAGCGTCACCCCTTCCTTCAGGGTGGGGGCGGCGGGGGCCTTGCTTCCGCAGGCGGCGGAGGTCAGCAGCAGCATGGCTGCCATCAGGCAGCAGATGGTTTTTTTCAGCATAGTATCAGTTCCTTTCCCTATGTTTGTTCCGGCCCGTTTTTGGGGGCCGGCAAGATTCGGTCCCTGTTTTTGGCAACCGTCATAACAATAGTGTACCATATTTTTCAATTTATTGCACCGCGGAGAAAAATTTATTTTTGGGGTTTACATCCCGGCCCCAAGGGGCTAAAATGGAGCTGTACAAAAAAGCTGTATCCAGAAAGGAGCGCCAAGGATGGGCAAGGTTTTGGTTGTGGTGGATTACCAGAAGGATTTTGTGGACGGGGCCATCGGCTTTGCCGGGGCGGAGAAGATAGAGCAGGGGATCCTGTCCCTGGTGGAGGAGTACATCGCCCGGGACCAGCCGGTGGTCTTTACCCTGGATACCCACGGGGAGGATTACCTCTCCACCCGGGAGGGCAAACACCTGCCGGTGCCCCACTGCCGCAAAGCGGCCCCGGGCTGGCGGCTCTACGGCAGGCTGGAGCGCTTTATGGAGGAGGACCACCCCCATGTTTACCTGGCCCCCAAGTTTGCCTTTGGGGCCCAAAACTACAGCTACCTGGCCCCCTATGAGCCCAGCGAAATTACGGTGGTGGGGCTTGTGACCAACCTTTGCGTCATCGCCAACGCGGTGATTTTGCAGACGGCCTTCCCCAACGCGGAGATGGTGGTGGATTCCCGCCTCTGCGCCAGCTTCGATCCCATCCTCCACGGCAAGGCCCTGGATGTGATGGAGGGAATGCAGATGAAGGTGCTGCGCTGAGCCGCGCGCCTGGCGACTACAAAAGCAGGGCCTGTGCCAAGGAGCGCAGGCCCTGCTTTTTGGTGGCAGAGGGGGTGGGAATCCCCGCTGCGGGTGGCGGCTTCCTGCCCCCCTTTGGCGGGGCTCCGGAGGCCGGCTTGGCCGCTGTTTACGGGGCCGGCTCCGCCTCCACAAGGGCTTGGGGGGCGTCCTCCGCCTCTGTAACGGCGATGGAGCCTTCCGCCGGCTCCACGCTCTCCCCGGGCGGGGTGAAAAGGGCGGCGTAAACCGCCCGGGCAATGTCCCGGTTGACGTAGTAGAGGCCGGCCTCGTCCTTGCCGCCCCAGGCCCCGTTGGTGAGAAAGACAAAGCCGGTGTGGTCGGCAGGGTCCACAAACATCCCGCAGATGGAGCCGTAGGCGTTGCCCTGGTGCCCCACCATCCGGCGGTTTGCCACCAGCTGGTCGGTGATGTGGGTGCCAAGGCCCCGCTTGATTTCGGTGTAGCTTTCCGGGGTGGGCTCCTCCTCGTACTGCACCGTCTGCATCTGCCGGAGCAGCTCCGGCGTCAGCTTTACCGGTTCCCCCGGCTGGGGGCAGCCCGCCAGGATCCGGGCAAAGCGGCTCAGGTCGGCGGCGGTGATGAAGAGGTCCCCATGGCCCAGGCCGTAGAGCTGGCCCAAGGGGAGGGCGGTGTACTTGCCCATCATCCCCTGCCAGGAGGGCATATAGACCGAAAGGCCGGTGCCGGTGTAGATGTTGGCCACCCGGTCCTTGTGTTGGATGTCGCTGTAGCCGAAGGCGGCGTCGATGCCCATGGGGGCGAAGATCTCCCTGCGGGTGTAGTCCGGGAACCACTCCCCGGCGGCGGATTCCACCACGCCGGCCATCATCCCCATCCCCAGGTTGGTGTAGGAATAGCGGCTGCCGGGGGCGTAGGGGGAAAAGCTGCGGGAAACCACCCGCTCCAGGGGCCAGATGGGGAAGGCGCTGATCCCGTCGCCGTAGGCGCTGCTGTCCACAATGCCGGAGGTGTGGGTGAGGAGGTGGCGCGGGGTGATGGGCTGGTCGGGGAAGAGGGGATTCCGCACCGGCACCCCCATTATCTCCGTAAGGTCGCCGTCCAGGTCCAGCCTGCCCTGTCCCGCCAGATCCAGCGCCAGCATGGCGGTAACAGCCTTGGAGATGGAGGCGATGCGGTAGATGGTGTCCTCGTCGGCATAGCGGCCGGTCTCCACGACGGCATAGCCGCAGCTCTGCTGGTAGACGGTGCCCCAGGCGTCAAACACCACCAGGGTCATCCCGGTAACATAGTTGTCGATGCAGATGCCCTCGATGACAAGGGGCAGGGACTGGATGGCGGCCTGGCGGGCTTCCGGGTCCTGCCGCCAAAGGGTGTGGGGGAGGGCCGCGGCCCGCTGGCGCTGGGGGAGGTCCGGGGAGGCCAGCAGCGGCTGGGGAAGGGGCTCCGGCTCCGGTGCCGGGGCGGAGGCAGGGACAGCGCAGGCGGTAAGCACCAGCGCCAGGGTCAGGATGACGGCGAAAAGGCGCATGACAAGGACCTCCTTTCGGTGATAGCCAATTTGGGCTGCCGGGCCAAGGGCCGGGGTGGGCATCCGGTTAGGGGGAAGGGGAGCGGTTGAAGCGGAGGCGGTAGCCGCACCGCTGGCAAAGTGGGTGGACCACCCGCCGCTCCCGGAAGCCCCGGGCCATCCCGGTAAAGACGGGCCCGGCCAGAATGTCCGCCAGCTCCTGCCGGAAGAGGTTGCCCAGGGGGCATTCCCCCTCCCCGTCCAGGCAGCAGGGGACCACCGTCCCGTCCAAAAGCACCCCGATCATCCGCCGGGTGCCGTAGCAGGTTCCCGGCCCCGGTATCTCCGGCGCCGAAAGGCTGGGCCAGGCGAACTCCTCCTCAAAGCTGAGGAAGATGTGCTCCCGCAGCGTTACCGACCGCTGCCCCCGGCAGGCGGCAAGGTCTCCCGCCTCCAGGAACTCCCGGGACAGCAGCGCCAGCAGCGCCCGGCAGCTTCCGCTGGCGGCGCGATCCCGGTCCAGGGTCCAGATGCGGAAGACGGTGTGCTTGCCCGCCCCGGCGCTCTGCCTGGCGTAGGCGGCCAGGGCGGAGATCCAGGCGGCCGCGTCCCCGTGGCTTTGGGGCCGGTAGCTGTGCAGCGACAGGTTTACCTGGCGCAGGGCAGGGGCCCGGGCCAGGGTGCCGGCCAGCTCCGGCACCAGCAGCCCGTTGGTGGTAAGGTTTACCAAAAAGCCCCGCTCCCCCGCCAGGTCCAAAAGCTCCGGCAGCAGGGGGTGGAGCAGCGGTTCCCCCTTGACGTGGAAGTAGAGGTAGCGCGTGTAGGGCCGCAGCTGCTCCAGGGCCCGCAGAAGCTGCTCCCGGCTCATAAAGCCCGGCGCCCGCCGCCCCGGGGGACAGAAGGGGCAGCGGAGGTTGCAGACGTTGGTAATCTCCAGGTAAGCCCTCTGGAAGCGAAGCTCTGCCATGGCCACCTCCTGTAGCAAGCTGTAATGGGAATCGGAACGCCCGGAGGGTCAAAGCATCGCAGACGCCGTTTCTTTTTTATAGTATACCACATTTCGACAAAAAATCCACCCTGTCCATGCAACAAGCCATACCAACCTCAGAAGCTGTACCAATCGCCGCCGCGCGCATCTTGACGGCAAATTTTCCGCCTGCCTTTGCCAAAAAACCTTGAAATACACACAGTATTCCTGCGCTTTTTTGGCATCGGCAGTCA
>JAAWGY010000185.1 GCA_022795575.1 Angelakisella sp.
CTGGGGAGTTTCGCTCCTGCGGGAGCGACCAGGGCCTGCGCGGCCCTGGACCTGCGGCCCGGTAGCCCGGGCGGGCACAACCTGTGGGACAGGCTGCTGTCTTACCCCCCAGTCTTGTGCTTTTAGACAATTTTGCGGAATTTATTTGTTCATGTTATTCAATGATTATGGAAAAACCCACTTGAAATCAGGGCCGGACGGTATTATAATGCAGAATAAGCCAAAAGGTACCCTTCTGTTGCCGCCGGCGGGCCTTTCCGCCGCGGTGTCTGCAAGCAGATACCGTGCCTTGGCCAAAAGCAATGGGAAAAACTGCTTATTAACAAACGGACCGCATCCCTCCCGATTTGGCCGGTAGGGAAATCGGCGGCCCAAGAGGAAAGGAATCTGATGAAGATGAAAAAGTTTACCGCGTGCCTGCTGGCCGCCCTGATGGTGCTGGCTATGACCGCCT
Organism: Angelakisella sp.; assembly: GCA_022795575.1. Classification (GTDB taxonomy): domain Bacteria; phylum Bacillota; class Clostridia; order Oscillospirales; family Ruminococcaceae; genus Angelakisella. The sequence goes on from JAAWGY010000185.1 coordinate 455, forward strand.
GCGGCGGCAACGGCAATAACAGCAGCACCCCCGCCCCCTCCGGCGATGCCGGCAGCAGCACCCCCGCCGACCAGGGCAGTACCCCCGACGAAGAGAGCGGTACGATTAAGATCGGCTGCCTTGCCCCCCTCACCGGCGAGGTCTCTGTCTATGGTATCGCTACCTCCAACGGCGTCAAGATGGCCGTGGATGAGCTGAACGCCCAGGGCGGCATCAACGGCAAAAAGATTGAGCTGCTCATCGAGGACGAAAAGGGCGACCCCACCGAGGCCGTCAACGCCTACAATAAGCTGATGGACGCCGGCGTGGTGGCCATCATCGGTGACGTTACCTCTAAGCCCTGTATCGCCGTGGCCGAGGTAGCCGCCGAGGACAATATGCCCATGCTCACCGCCACCGGCACCGCCGCCGAGATTACCACCATCGGCAAAAACGTCTTCCGCACCTGCTTTATGGATCCCTTCCAGGGCCAGATTATGGCCACCTTTGCCGCCGATAACCTGGGGGCCAAAAAGGTTGCCGCTATGTACGACACCGGCTCCGACTACTCCCAGGGACTGGCCGATTCCTTTAAGGCCCAGGCCGAGGCCAAAAAGCTGGAGATGACCGCCTTTGAGGGCTACGGCGCCGCCGATACCGACTTTACCTCTATCCTCAACAAGATCATCGCCACCAACCCCGATGCCATCTTTGTTCCCGATTACTACGGCGACGTCTCCCTGATCCTGGGCCAGGCCCGGGCCGCCGGCTACACCGGCGCTATGCTGGGCGGCGACGGCTGGGACGGCGTGCTGGGGGTGATGCCCGCCGATAAGATGGACGCCACCAACAACGGCTACTTCTCCAACCACTACGCCACCGCCGACGAGGCCGCGGCCGATTTCCTTACCAAGTACAAAAACACCTATAACCTGGATGGCAACGCCTTTGCCGCCCTGGGGTACGATTCCGCCTACATTATGGCGGCGGCCATCGCTCAGGCCGGCTCCACCGACGCCGACGCCATCATCGCCGCCCTGGCTGCTACCGACCTGGAGTGCGTCACCGGCCATGTCACCTTTGACGATAACGGCGACCCCATCAAGAGCGTGGCCGTCACCGAGTTTAAGGACGGCGAGGCGATCCTCAACGCTAAGGTCAGCGCATAAGCGGCTCCTTCCCCCCGTCCCCCGGAGAGAGCCGGGAAAAAAGGCGGCTTCTTTGGGCGGGCGGAGCGAAAAGGCTTGACATTTTGCAAAAGAATGTCCACAATGGGGTAGGGCAGTGGTCTGCTCTGCCCCATTGCGTTTTTGAATGCTTTGGGTGTGATTTCTTGTAAACCAGACAGAACAGGAGGGAACGACTGCGTATGGATCTGATTGTATTCATCAAGCAGCTTGTCAACGGGGTACAGGTGGGGAGCATCTACGCCCTGGTGGCCCTGGGGTATACCATGGTGTACGGTATTGTCAAGCTCATCAACTTTGCCCATGGCGATTTTATTATGGTGGGGGGGTATGTGGTGGTTTTTACCACCCCCTTCCTGGCCGGGCTGGGGCTGCCCGCCTGGCTCTGCATCCTTGTTGCGGTGGCGGTGTGCAGCCTCATCGGCGTTCTTACCGAAAGGATCGCCTATAAGCCCCTGCGGGGCGCCCCCAGCCTTTCGGTGCTGATTACCGCCATCGCGGTAAGCCTCTGCCTCCAGAACATGGCCCTCATCTTCTTCTCCTCCTCCCCCCGGCCCATGAGCGCCGTTTTCGCCATGGAGCCTGTCACCATCGGCAGCATCCAGTTTTCCGGCATCAGCATCCTGACCATCCTGATGTCGGTGGCGCTGATGGTGGCCCTCCAGCTCTTTATTAAAAAGACCCGGATGGGCAAGGCCATGCGCGCCGTTTCGGAGGACAGCCAGGCCGCCATCCTGATGGGCATCAGCACCAACAAGACCATCAGCCTCACCTTTGCCATCGGCTCCGGGCTGGCGGCCATGGCGGCGGTGATGTACTGCTCCGCCTACCCCCAGGTGCAGCCCTACATGGGCTCGATGCTGGGCCTCAAGGCCTTTATCGCCGCGGTGCTGGGGGGTATCGGCAGCATCCCCGGGGCGATGCTGGGGGGCGTCCTCATCGGCTTGGTGGAAAGCCTTACCCGGCACTTTAACTCCCAGCTGGCCGACGCGGTGGTCTTTGCCATCCTGATCGTGGTGCTGCTGGTCAAGCCGGCGGGCATCATGGGCAAAAACGTGGGCGAGAAAGTGTAGGTGGGCAGATGATGAAAACAAAGCAGCAGATCCTAAAAAGCTACGCCATCAACCTGGCGGCGTCGGTGCTGATCTACGCCGTCCTCCTCTACGCCATGAGCAGCGGCTCCATCACCCGCTACCTCCGGGGCATTCTGATGACCATCTTCATCAACATCATCCTGGCCGCCTCCCTGAACCTTACCACCGGCTTTTTGGGGCAGATCGCCCTGGGCCACGCCGGGTTTATGTCCATCGGGGCCTACTCCGCCGCCCTCTTTGTCAAGTACATCGAGAGCACCGGCGTTGTGCTGCTGGCCGACGGCAGCCCCACCCCCCAGGGCCAGCTCTTCTTTGTGCTGTCGCTGCTGCTGGGGGGATGTCTGGCGGCGGTGTTCGGGCTGCTGGTGGGCATCCCGGCCCTGCGCCTCAAGGGGGATTACCTGGCCATTATCACCCTGGGCTTTGGGGAGATTATCCGCTCCCTCATCGAAAACCTTTCCTTTACCGGCGGCGCCCAGGGGCTGAAGAAGATCCCCCGGCTGGCCACCCTGGACACGGTGTACATGATTATGGCCCTGTGCGTGGTGGTGATGTTTACCCTGGTCCGCAGCCGCCACGGCCTGGCCATTACCGCCATCCGGGAGGACGACATCGCCTCCGAGGCCTCGGGCATCCACAACACCTACTACAAGGTGCTGGCCTTTACGGTGGCCGCCTTTTTTGCCGGCATCGCCGGGGGCATCTACGCCCAGTACCTGGGGGTGCTGGGGGCGGCCAACTTTAACTTCAACAAGTCCATCGATATCCTGGTGATGGTGGTGCTGGGCGGCATGGGCTCCCTCACCGGCTCCATTGTGGCCGCTATCGGCCTTACCGCCCTGCCGGAGCTGCTGCGGTTCATCCCCAATTTCTCGGATTACCGGATGCTCATCTACTCCATCGTCCTCATTATCGTGATGATCTTTAAGCCCTCCGGCCTGCTGGGCCGGTACGAATTCTCCCTGACCCGGGTGCTGGAAGGCCTCTCCGGCAGGGGCAGGAAAGGAGGCGCCGGGAAATGAGCAGCGTTCCTGTCATCAAGGCGGAGCACCTGGGCATCACCTTTGGGGGGCTCCACGCCGTCAGCGATTTTAACATGGAGATGAACGAGGGGGAGCTGGTGGGCCTCATCGGCCCCAACGGGGCGGGCAAGACCACCGTCTTTAACCTCCTTACCGGGGTGTACCAGCCCACCGAGGGCAGTTTCTACCTCCGGGGCAAATCCATGCTGGGCAAAAAGCCCCACCAGATGGTGGAGGAGGGCATCGCCCGGACCTTCCAGAACATCCGGCTTTTTAAGGACCTGACGGTGCTGGAAAACGTCAAGGTGGCCTTTAACCAGCGGATGCGGTATTCGGTGCTGGGGGGCATCCTCCGGCTGCCGGGGTACTGGCGGGAGGAGGCGGAGATCGACGCCAGGGCCAGGGAGATCCTCTCGGTCTTCCACATGGAGGACGAGGTGGAACAGCGGGCCAAAAACCTGCCCTACGGCCGGCAGCGGAAGCTGGAGATTGCCCGGGCCATTGCCACCGGGGCCAAGATCCTGCTGCTGGATGAGCCCGCCGCCGGCATGAACCCCACCGAGACCGCCGAGCTCATGGAGGCCATCACCCTGATCCGCACCCGGTTTGGGGTTTCCATCCTCCTCATCGAGCACGACATGAGCCTGGTGATGAGCATCTGCGAACGGCTGATTGTCATCGACTACGGCCAGATCATCGCTGCGGGCACCCCCTACGAGGTGGCCAACAATCCCAAGGTCATCGGGGCCTACCTGGGCAAGGAAGAGTAAGGAGGAGCCGCGGATGAAAGAGATGCTGAAGGTTACAGACCTCAACGTAAACTATGGGGCGATCCACGCCATCCACAACGTCAGCCTGACGGTAAACGAGGGGGAGATCGTCTCCCTGATCGGGGCCAACGGGGCGGGCAAGACCACCATCCTCCACACCATTACCGGCCTGCAAAAGGCGTCCGGCGGCAGCGTGCTGTTTGAGGGCACCGAGCTGCTCACCACCGAGCCCCACCGCATCGTCACCATGGGGATGGCCCACGTGCCGGAGGGACGCCACGTCTTTGCCCAGATGACCGTCACCGAAAACCTGGAGATGGGGGCGTTCTTCCGCCGGGACCGGGAGCAGATAGAGAAGGACATGGCCGACGTGCTGCGGCGGTTCCCCCGGCTGGCGGAGCGGAGCCGGCAGCTGGCGGGGACCCTCTCCGGCGGGGAGCAGCAGATGCTGGCGGTGGGCCGGGCGCTGATGAGCCACCCCCGGATCCTGCTGCTGGATGAGCCCTCCATGGGGCTGTCGCCGCTGCTGGTCAAGGAGATTTTCACCACCATCGAGGAGGTGAACCGGGAGGGTGTCACCATCCTGCTGGTGGAGCAGAACGCCAAGATGGCCCTTTCCATCGCCAACCGGGCCTATGTGCTGGAAACCGGGGACGTGGTGATGGAGGGGGAGGGCCAGGCCATGCTCCGGGACGACAACGTGCGGAAGGCCTACCTGGGGGCCTGATCCCCGGCGGACCGCCGCCATGGCAGCCAGAAAAGCAAGCGGCAGGGCCTGTGCCAAGGTGCGGGGCCCTGCCGCTTGATGATGTCGGGCAAAGGGGCAGGGCTTCGCCGCCCCATGCGCCGGGGGCGTTTTTGGTGTGGCGGAAGCCGTCGCTTTGTGGTATCATGGTTTTAGAACCTGTATTCACAACCATCTGACGCCGTCAGGCCAGGTCTTTTCCCGCCCTGCCGCGTTACTGCGCCCGCAGGCGCGTCCAGGCGCAACCGCCGCAGGCGGCTCTTAGCGCCTGGA
>JAAWGY010000186.1 GCA_022795575.1 Angelakisella sp.
TCCCAAAATGCGCCCGCCTCCAGCGCCTACGGCGCGCGGCGGGCTGTTTTGGGGAGAAAGCGGCTACCCCTAACCCCGGCCGCGGTTTGCGCTTCCTGGCTAGGAAGGCGACAAACCGCCATTGGCCCCATCCTCACCAAAAAGCAGCTGTTTGGAACCGCGGCCTGGGACCTGATGGACAACTCCTTTGGATAGGCTCTGTCTTAGCGACAGCGTCCTGGGGAGTTTCGCTCCCTGCGGGGAGCGACCAGGGCCTGCGCGGCCCTGGACCTGCGGCCCGGTAGCCCGGGCGGGCACAACCTGTGGGACAGGTGGTTTCGTTTTGGGCCCACCAGCCCAAAAGCCTATTGAAGCCCGCCCAGCCTGCCGCCTTGGCAGACCTTCCGCACCCGGAGCAAAGCAACGGCCTTTCCCTACCCCAACCAAAAGGACCAGCCGGTAAGGCTGGTCCTTTTGGTCAGCACCTGCAACAAGGGGATGAGACCACGCCGCAGGGCTTCTATTTGGCGCCCCGCCTCGTCCGGCAGGGGGGTTCTGCCGGCAGGGGACAGGGGGGCTCCCTGTATGTTTTCAGGCCCCAATGGGGAGATTACCGGATGTAGCGTGTTCTCAGCCGCTCCGGAGGCGCCTATGCCGCCTTGCTCTTTTCCCGGACACCAAGACGCCGCTGCACCGCCAGGGACAGATAGGAGGCCGCAAGCGCTTTGCAGAGATCGACGGGGATAAAGGGGATGCAGGCCGCCATAGCCGCCTCCCAGAAGCCCTTGTGGAGGTAGACGGCGAACCAGGCTGTCCCGAAGAGGTAGCAGGGGATGAGAGCCGCTGCCATAGCTGCCACGCGCTTCCAGAAGGAGGCGCCAGCCCAACGCTCGGTGAGCAGGGCCACCATCCAGGCCATAACAGGGTAGGCGATGAGGTAGCCCCCCGTCATCCCAAAGAGCACCGAGGGCCCGCCGGAAAACTGGGCAAAGACCGGCGCCCCCACCGCACCCAGCAGCAGGTAGCTTAGCAGGGAGAGGAGGGCCGCGCCTTTGGGCAGAAGGCCCCCACAGAGGAAGACGGCCATCACCGCCAGGTTAAAGGGCACCAGCGGCATGGGCACCACGATTTGGGAGCAGACCGCTGTTATTGCCACAAAGAGCGCCGCTAAGGTAAGCTCCCGGGTCGTCATCTTGTTTGTCATCATCATGGCTCCTTTCTGAAAGGCTGTACCAAATCGCCGCGGTGGGCGGCCGGTACAGCTATGGTACAATTTTGGAATGCGATGGAAACGACTGCCCCATTATCATAACCGAAACGGAATGGATTGTCAACTAAAAAATAAAATAAGGTCGACAATTTAGCGAGCGCAAAAAAATACCGAAAAAATGCGGGGAGGGACTATCTTTTTCCGACCTTTGGTGATATAATCAAAAAGTTAGTCGGAAATCTGTGAATGATTACAAGGAGGAACCCATGAAAAGGGAAGATTTACGAAATATCGCCATTATCGCCCACGTCGACCACGGCAAAACCACCCTGGTGGACGGGATGCTCCGGCAGGGTGGCACCTTCCGGGAAAACCAGGTGGTGCAGGAGCGGGTGATGGACTCGGGGGACCTGGAGCGGGAGCGGGGGATCACCATCCTGGCCAAGAACACCTCCACCGTCTATAAGGGCATCAAAATCAACATTGTGGATACCCCCGGCCACGCCGACTTTGGCGGTGAGGTGGAGCGGGTGCTGAAGATGGTGAACGGGGTGCTCCTCTTGGTGGACGCCGCCGAGGGCCCCATGCCCCAAACTCGCTTTGTGCTGGAAAAGGCGCTGGCCCAGGGGTTGCGGGTGGTGATTATCGTCAACAAAATCGATAAGCCGGATGCCCGCATCAAGGAGGTAGTGGACGAGGTGCTGGAGCTGTTCATCGACCTGGGCGCCAGCGACGAGCAGCTGGACAGCCCTACCGTCTTCTGCTCCGGCCGACAGGGCACCGCCTCCTATTCCCCGGATGTGCCGGGCACCGACCTCACCCCCCTATTTGACACCATCGTGGACTATGTGGCCCCCCCGGAGGGAGAGCAGGAGCTGCCCCTTTCGGTGCTGGTTTCCAGCGTGGAGTACAGCTCCTTTGTGGGGCGGATTGCGGTGGGACGGGTGGAGACCGGCACCATCCGGGTAAACCAGGAGGTAACGGTGTGCGACTACCACAACCCGGAGGTAAAGGGCAAGGGAAAGATCACAGCGCTGTATCAATACGACGGCCTCAGTAAAACTCCGGTCCAGGAGGCCAAGGTGGGGGACATTGTCGCCTTCTCCGGCATTGAGGACATCACCATCGGTAACACCGTCTGCGATCCCAGCCGGGTGGAGCCCATCCCCTTTGTCAAGATCAGCGAGCCCACCATGGAGATGACCTTCTCGGTAAACGACAGCCCCTTCTGCGGCAAGGAGGGCAAGTGGGTGACATCCCGGCAGATCCGGGACCGGCTTTACAAGGAGCTGCTGAAGGATGTTTCCCTCCATGTGGAGGACACCGACAGCGCCGACAGCTTCCGGGTGCTGGGCCGGGGGGAGATGCACCTGGCGATCCTCATCGAGACGATGCGCCGGGAGGGGTACGAGTTCCAGGTAGGGGCGCCCAAGGTGCTTTACAAGGAGCTTGAAGGCAAGCGATGCGAGCCCATCGAGGAGCTGGTGGTAGACGTACCGGAGGAATACATGGGCAGCGTGATGGAAAAGATGGGGGCCCGCAAGGGGGAGCTCCAGGCCATGCAGCCCAAGGGGAGCCGGATGGAGCTGAAGTTTCTGGTCCCGGCCCGGGGTCTATTTGGCTACCGCAGCGAGTTCTTGACGGACACCCGGGGGGAGGGGATTATGTCGTCGGTATTCCACGACTACCAGCCCTTTAAGGGGGAGATTGGCGGGCGGCAGGTAGGTTCGCTCATCGCCTTTGAGACCGGGGAGGCGGTGGCCTACGGCATCTTTAACGCCCAGGAGCGGGGCACGATGTTCATCGATCCGGGCGAGAAGGTATACGCCGGGATGGTGGTTGGTTCCAACCCCAAGGGGGACGACATGACGGTGAACGTCTGCAAGAAGAAGCATATGTCCAACACCCGGGCGTCCGGTTCTGATGACGCGCTACGGCTGATTCCGCCGCGGCATTTGAGCCTGGAGGAGAGCCTGGAGTTTTTGGCGCCGGATGAGCTGCTGGAGGTAACGCCAAAGAGTATCCGTATCCGTAAGAAGGTGCTGGATCATTCCGAGCGGATGAAAGCAGCGGCGAAGAAGAAGGGGAATTAGGGCGGCTGCCTGTCCGCGCCATATGTGCCCGCCCGGGCTACCGGGCCGCAGGTCCAGGACCGCGCAGGCCCTGAAGGCGCAGGGACCTTCTGCGGAAGGTCCGGGGAGCCTTCGGCTCCGCTGCGCCTCACGGGGGAACCAGTTCCCCCGTGTACCCCCTCCGCCCTCCAGGGGAGCCCTATGGGAAAGAAAACCGCCTGTCCCTCACGTTGTGCCCGCCGGGGCTACCCGGCCGCAGGTCCAGGGCCGCGCAGGCCCTGGGCGCCCGCCGCAGCGGGCGAAACTCCCCAGGTTGACTATGATAACGGCAGGGCTTGTGTTTTTGGCACAGGCCCTGCCGTTTTGTTGTAGGCCGTTAGGCCGCGGCATAGAACCGAAGTCTGACGGCCTGATAAGACGGTAAGGCTCGTACCCTTTGGCAAAAGCCCTGTATTAAGATATAGCATCCTGGGGCATTTCGCTCCCTGTGGGGAGCGTCCAGGGCTCTGCCCTGGACCTGCAAGCCTTTGAAAAGGCTTGACCGAAACTTTCAGAAGCCGTACCGATAAGCCTGCGGCTCCCTGGGCTCCGGCGGCAGGCGCAGGAAATCCGACGCAATGGGACAAATCGGAGCAGCTTCCATTTTCTGCTATGTTTTTTTCCTTCCAAAGCTCCCATACTTCCTATTGAACGGGGACAGGCCGTCCCCAGTAACCAAATAGGAGGTATCCCATGAAAAAGCTGTTATCACTCATTGCGGCACTAACTGTTACACTGCTGTGTACAGTGCCCGCTATGGCCGCCGGATTCACCGCCCGGATCAGCCTGCGGCTGAACAACGACCAGCCCCTCCAGCCCAACCAGGAGTACCGGATCCCCATCCTGGCCCAGTACGAGGACGAACCCCCCACCCAGCTGCGGGCAGAGGATCTGGGGGGACGGCGGTTTGCCGTTTCCCTCCGGGAGGGGACCGAGGCCCTTTATCTCCCCACAGTGGAAACCGACCAGGGCCTCTGCTGGCTGGTGGTGAAAACCCGCCCCAGCTACACCACCACGTCCGCCTCTGCCAAGGTGCTTTTGCGGCTGCTGGAGAAGGACAGCCCCAAGGAGGTTTCCCGCACCGAGGCCAGCCTGCGGGTGGCCTCCCGCCAGATGAGCGACCAGACGGTGGATGCCCTGAAGGCCGGTGACAGCCTTCAGGTGGAAAACACCGCACCTGTTATCACCGAAAAGCAATTCCAGCGGATCAGCCAGCAGAACTCCTACCGGGCCGTCACCTTAGCTGGTGCGGGCTGGGAATACACTGTCGGTGTTGGGGGGCTGGGGACGCAGAACCTTTACAGCACCACTGCCACCCGTCCGGAGTTTGCCACGGCATACCCGGGGCAGCCCTTTGTTTTCCTCTCCTTCCCGGGGGCGCCGGACTTTGGCGCGGCGGGAACAATGGTGATTGATGTTTCCGAAACGCCGGAGGAATTCGAGGGGCAGTACCACCTTTACCGGCTACTGGATGACCGGCTGTACTACCTGCGCAGCGACTACGACAGCGAGGCGGGCACCCTTACTTTCCGGCCCTCCCAGTTGGGGGATTATGTTATTACCAACCGGGAGCTGGAGGAGCCGGCGGCGAGTCAGGCTTCGGCGGGGGCGGCGGAGGCGGTGAGGACTGCTGCGCCGGCGCAGATGCCTAAGGAGGCAGCCTCTGGGGATGCTGCTTCTGGCAGCGGCAGCAGTGCGCCGCCTGCGGCCAGCAGCGGGGGGGCTTCTGGCGGTGCGTCTGCCAGCAGTGAGGCTTCTTCTGGTGGCAGCAGTGGTTCTTCTGCTGCCGGGCAGGGGGAGGCTGCTCTGGTTGCGGACCAGAACCCCAGTACGGGTAGTCAGCGGACGGCTACGGCGGCTGTGCTGGGGACTGCGGCAATGGCGATTGCGGCGGCGATTACCTTGCGGAAACGGTAAGGGGCGTGATAGGCAGCAGCCTGTCCCTCACGTTGTGCCCGCCCGGGCTACCGGGCCGCAGGTCCAGGGCCGCGCAGGCCCTGGGCGCTCCCGCAGGAGCGAAACTCCCCAGGACGGCTATAATAACGGCAGGGCCTTGTGTTTTGGCACAGGCCCTGCCGTTTTGTTGTAGGCCGTCAGGCCGCGGTTCTAAACAGCTGCTTTTTGGTGAGGATGGGGGCTATTGCGGGTTGGTAGCCGACTGGCGGGGAAGCGCAAACCGCGGCCGGGGTTAGGAGTAGCCGCTTTCTCCCCAAAACAGCCCG
>JAAWGY010000187.1 GCA_022795575.1 Angelakisella sp.
ATCGCCATCCTCATCGGCCATACCCAGGGGAATCCCTACGGGGGATATTCCGGCGGGTATAAGCACTGCGCCACCGGCATCTCCCACTGGCGGTCCATCGCCGCCCACCATGTCCCCAAGGTGATGCACCAGCCGGACTTTGTCCCTGTCTCCACCAGCAGCGTGATGCGGGGCAAGTTTGACCAGCAGGGGATGCTGATGGAGGAGAAGATGGGCAAAAAATTCTTCTGCTGCGACGCGGTGCTGGATACCAAGTCCCGGCAGATCGCCATCTTCTCCGGCTGGGCCAAGGAGCTACAGCCCGTCAGCTGGGCGGTGGCCGACAAGCGCACCTATGTCCACTGGGCCGAGAAGAAGTACGACATCATCGTCTTCGGGATGCCCACCAACTTCCACTACGGGGCAGGCATGGGCACCAACCCCATCCAGATGATGCAGGCCCTTTCTGCCCAGGTGATCCGCCACAAGCGCATCATGTCCGACCGGTGCGTCTTTATCGTCTCCAGCATCTGCGACGGCTGGTTCCACGAGGAGCGGTGGCCCTACCTGCGGGAGCTGTACGAGATGTTCCAGCACGACTCGATGAACATCCTGCCGGATATGGACCGGTATGGCGAGTACTTCGCCACCAAGGAGGAGTACATCCGCAAGTACCGCTTTGCCAACGCCTTCCACCCCTTCCACGGCTTCTCCATGATGAGCTGCGGCCATTTGGCGGAGGAGCACACCAGCGCCATCTACATCGTGGGGGCCCGGGAGCCGGGCATCGCCCGCGGGATGGGCCTTAAGACCCGGGCCACCTTTGAGGAGGCCATCGCCGACGCCATGCGGAAGTACACCGGCCCGGAGCCCAACATCCTGGCGCTGCCCCGGACCTTTACCACCGCCGCCGTCCACCTGTGCATGAAGGACCCGGCGCTGAACGGGGCGCCGGTGAACGGCCACCCCTGCGGTGGCTGATATGACCGGGCTGCTGTATTTTCTCATCGCCATTGGGGCCACCACGGTGGGGGCCCTTACCGGCATGGGGGGCGGGGTGATCATCAAACCGGTGATGGATGTCATCGGGGCCTATGACGCCGCCACCATCGGGGTGCTGTCCTCCATCACCGTCTTTTCCATGTCGGTGGTCTCCATCGGCAAGCAGATGCTGGCAAGGACCAGCATCCCCTTTGGCACCGCCATCCCCCTGGCCATCGGTTCGGTGGCCGGGGGGCAGCTGGGCCAGATGATGCTGACCGCCCTTACCGCCGGGCTGCCCAACGCCCAGGTGACGGCGGTGCAGAACGTGGTGCTGGGGCTGCTGATCCTGGTGGTCTACTGGTACATGAGGCACAAGGGGAGCATCCCCGGCAAGCGGTGGGACAGCCTCCTGCCCGCCCTGCTGGTGGGGGTGTTTTTGGGCATCTGCTCCTCCTTTTTGGGGATTGGGGGCGGGCCCATCAACGTGGCCCTGATCATCTTCCTTTTCTCCTACGACACCAAGACGGCGGCGGTCTGCTCGCTGATCACCATCCTGTTCGCCCAGGTCTCCAAGCTCTGCTCGGTGGCGCTGGGGGCGGGGTTTGCCGCCTACGACCTTACCGCTGCCCCGGCCATGGTGGCGGGGGCGATTGCGGGGGGCTTTCTGGGCGCGGCGCTGAACAAGAAGCTCTCCGAAAAGGCGGTGGAAAGGGCCTTTAACGGGGTACAGCTGCTGGTGCTGGGCATCTGTGTCTTTAACATCATCCGAAACATCCGATAGGAGTGTGTGACCATGGAATACACCATCAAAAAGGGCAGGCTGACGCTGACGGCCTCGGAGCACGGGGCGGAGCTGCGGAGCCTGACCCATGACAAGCGGGAGCTTTTGTGGGACGGCAAGGAGGAGGTTTGGCCCCGGCGGGCGCCGGTCTGCTTCCCCTGGGTAGGCAAGTTAGCGGGGGAGGCGGGGAGCTTTGGGGGCTGGCAGTGCAAGGGGCCCCAGCACGGGTTTGTCCGGGACCTGGAGCATCTGCTGGTGGACCGGGGGGAGGATTTTCTCCGCTTCCGGGTGAGCTGGGCAGGGGAGGAGAGGTGGCCCTGGGCCTTCTCCTTTGAGACAGAGCACCGGCTCACCGAAGACGGGGCGGTGACGACCTGCACCGTTACCAACGCGGACCGGCGGCCGATGGCGATACAGTTAGGGTTCCACCCGGGGTTTGTCTGCCCGATGCTGCCGGGGACGGGGGTAGAGGAGTACCAGGTGCGGTTTGAGGGGGGGCTGGTGGTTCCGCTGACGGAGCACCTGTTTGACGACGATTCCATCCGGTACGACGGGGTTGGCGCCTGGGCGCGGCTGGAGCACAGGGAGAGCGGGCGGTATCTCCAGGTGGGGACCGAGGGGTTCTACTGTGTGCTGCTGTGGAGCAAGCCGGGGATTCCGGGGTTTTTGTGCATTGAGCCGTGGCAGGGGTATCCGGGGCCGGAGGAGGCGCTGGACCAGCGCCCCGGGGCGGTGGTGCTGGCCCCGGCGGAGAGCCGGAGCTGGAAGCAGGAGATTACGGTAGGGCTGTAGGGGAGAAGCGAGCAACCTGTGGGACAGCTGCTTCGCTTCCCGGAAGGCAGCAGCCACATTTCGCCCCACCCACCCGAATTGCCCAGTCCACCCCACACCAACTGCGTCGGCACCACACCCCCATTTTCCCCCGCAAATACGAAGACAGCGTCATCCCGGTTAAGGGAACGACGCTGTCCTCGTATGTATGGGAAAGTGAGAAGATGGCTGTTTTGGGGACGGAGATCTTAAGAAAGCTCCTTGCTCTCTCCGTCGTTGATGTAGTTGTATATGGTGTACCGGGATATGTCGTAGTACTTTGCCACAACGCTGGCGGCGTTCTTAATCTTAAAGGCACCACGACGGTTGAGGTAATTGATCCCCTCTATTTTGTGTTCCCGGGTCATGTGGGCCACCGGCACCCCAACATAGTTGATGGAATCGGCAATCATGGCCACCAGCAGGTCCTCCACGTTGTCGAAAAAAACCGCATCGGCCGGGTCCTGTTGAAAGCTGGCGGGGTTCATCTTAATGAACCGGTCCAGAAAATTCCGGGAGCTGATTAGCTCGGTGATATCGAAGTTGACGCAGAGGGCCCCCATCACCTTGCCGCTGTCATCCCGCAGGTGGATGGTGCTGGAGCGGAGGAAGCGCCCGTCCTGGGTTTGGGTAACGTAGTTGTACCTGCCGTCCTCTTCCTCTTTGCCGGGCATAATCCGCAGCCCAATGCGGCGCTCCCCGTTGCCTACCGCGCGGCCAGTTACCTGACCGTTGGCAATGGCTACAATCGAGGAGGCATCCTTGGTGTAATCGTGGAGCACGAATTCGCAGCCTTCCCCAAAGTGCTTTGCCAGCCCCTGGATTAGGGGGGTGAGAATCGGGAGCATCTCGTTGACGGAGTTCATGGCAGACCTCCTTGTCTCGGCGGCTCCAGGGATTACACCCAGCGGGTCCCCAACGGCCCCCCTCGGGCCGTTGGGATACCGCGCCTTTGCGCCGGGCCGGACCTCTGCCATTGCTCCGCGCCCCGCAGAACGCAGGAGCAGGAGATGACCTACCGGAGTAGATCGCTCACGGGCGGTGGCCCGGCGGCGCCGGGAAATTCTGGAGCAATGACCTGCTGATTCAGCGTGTTCATTTTGTCCTTCTTTCTTTTCTTCTGCCGCCGGAACGCCACCTGTGAGCTTTCCTTGGGAACAATATAACACAACCGGGGACGGATTTCAACTAAAATTTTAAGCCTTAAACAAAGATTGTCGGATGTTACAAAATCTCGTCACCGCTTCTGTGGGAAAGCACCATGATGTCACAAAAAGCGGAAGAAATTCTGCATCGTTTGGGGCAAAAGAGGGGTGTTTGGGATGAAATCGCGTGCTTTTTTTATTTTTTCTCCAAATTTGAATTTTTCTACAGGCAGGAATTTTTGCCCAAAAAATACTTATATGCGGCATCCAAGGGTGGTCGGACGAGTCCCAAAAAAACGGCGGCACCCTTGTATTTTTTGCCAAAATGTACTAAAATAAGAAAAGAGATTTTCCCATCCCCAATCATTTTGAAAAACTACAAAAGGAGCCGTGAAGATGAAAGTATTGGTAATCAATGCCGGCAGCTCTTCCCTTAAGTACCAGCTGATTGAGATGCAGGACGAATCGGTTTTAGCGAAAGGCAACTGCGAGCGCATCGGGGTTGACGGCCACATCGGCCACAAGACCGCCGCCGGGGCCAAGGTGGAGTATGACGCCAGCTTCCCCACCCACAAGGAGGCCTTTATGGAGCTGGTCAAGGTGCTTACCACCGGCGAGGGCAAGGTCATCGACGACGTCAAGGAGATTGCCGCCATCGGCCACCGGGTGCTCCACGGCGGCGAGATCTACAAGGTCTCCAGTGTGGTGGACGAAAAGCTCATCAGCACGGTAGAGGGGCTCTCCGAGCTGGGACCGCTCCACAATCCCCCCCAGGCGGTGGCTATGCGGGCCTGCCGGGAGGTATTTGGCGAGGCGGTGCCCATGGTGGCGGTCTTTGACACCTCCTTCCACCAGACCATGCCCCCCAAGGCCTATATGTTCGGTATCCCCTATGAGTACTACGAGAAGTACTCCATCCGCCGCTACGGCTTCCACGGCACCAGCCACCGGTATGTTTCCGGCCGCTACAAGGAGCTCACCGGCGGGGTGCGCAACCTGATCACCTGCCACATGGGCAACGGCTCCTCCATCTCGGCCATCAAGGACGGCAAGGTAGTGGATACCTCCATGGGCCTCACCCCCCTGGACGGCTTCGTTATGGGCACCCGCTGCGGCGGCATCGATCCCTCGGTTGTCACCTATGTGATGAACAAGGAGGGCTTTACTCCCGACGAGATGTCCAACCTGATGAACAAGAAGTCCGGGTTCCTGGGGATCTCCGGGGTTTCCTCCGACTGCCGGGACATCAAGGACGCTGCTGCCAAGGGCAACGCTCGGGCTCAGCTGGCGCTGGATATGCTGGTGTACCAGGTGAAGAAGGTTATCGGCGGTTATGCTGCTGGCATGGGCGGGGTGGATGCGCTGGTCTTTACCGGCGGCATCGGCGAGAACGACGCTTCCATCCGGGCGGCGATCTGCGCCGGCATGGACTACATGGGGTTGACCATTGACGAGAAGGCCAACGACACCCGCAGCGAGACTCGGATTTCTATCCCTGGGTCTAAGGTGGATGTTTGGGTGATTCCTACCAACGAGGAGATTCTTATCGCCCGGGATACGGTGGAGTTGTCCGGGGTGAAATAAGGTTAAGGCAAGATTTGAGGGCGCCCTCTGCCTGCGGTGGCGGGGGGTGTTCTTTTTCTTTTCCTTTTTTGGGGGCGGGGGTATTGTTGGCGTTGGGTGAGGGCGGGCTGGTGGTCTTGGTGGCCTTTCTTAGGCCGGTGGGCCCAAAATGCGCCCGCCTCCAGCGCCTGCGGCGCGCGGCGGGCTGTTTTGGGGAGAAAGCGGCTACTCCTAACCCCGGCCGCGGTTTG
>JAAWGY010000188.1 GCA_022795575.1 Angelakisella sp.
CCGCCAATTGCATCGGCGGGCTGTTTTGGGGAGAAAGGCCCTACCCCTAACCCCGGCCGCGGTTTGCGCTTCCCCGCCAGCAGGCTACATAACCGCCATAGCCCCCCATCCTCACCAAAACGCAGCTGTTTAGAACCGCGGCCTGGGGGCCTGCCGAAATGCTCCTTGGTACAGGCATTGCCTAATTGCAGCGTCCTGGGGCATTTCGCCCGCTGCGGCGGGCGCCCAGGGCTCTGCCCTGGACCCGCAAGCCTTTGAAAAGGCTTGACCGAAACTTTTATCGCCCTGCGGGCCTCTGGCGGACAGGCCCTTCTCTACCCCCATTTCTACCCAAACTCCACCCCAAAACTTCCCCTCCCCCGTTGCATGATAACGTCGGATTGTGCTATACTGGAAGCATTCCAACAACCCGTTTCAAGGAGGGAAAACACCATGGGTAAAATCATCTCCATCGCCAACCAAAAAGGTGGCGTCGGTAAAACCACCACCGCCGTAAACCTCGCCGGCGCCCTCGGCGAGCTGGGCAAAAAGGTCCTCCTCTGCGACCTGGACCCCCAAGGCAACGCCACCAGTGGCCTCGGTATCAATAAGCGTGAAGTCGCCCTCTCCTGCTATGACGTCCTGATCAACCGGGCAGAGGTCCAAAAAGCCGTCGTAAAAACCAACTTCAAAAACGTGTGGGTTCTCCCCAGCCACATCTCCCTGGCCGGCGCCGAGCTGGAACTGGTAGAGCTGGATAACCGTACCATGGCCCTCCGCGGCGCCCTACTCCGGGAAAAGGAACACTACGACTATATCTTAATAGATTGCCCCCCCTCCTTGGGCCTTATCACCGTCAATGCCCTGGCCGCCTCAGATACCATCCTCATCCCCCTTCAGTGCGAGTATTACGCCCTGGAAGGCGTTAGCCAGCTGATCAATACCGTCCGTACCGTAAAGCGAATGTATAACGACCAGCTGGATATCGAAGGCGTCCTCCTAACCATGTTTGATAGCCGCCTGAACCTCACTGTCCAGGTGGTGGATGAGGTCAAAAAGCACTTCGCCGGTAAAATCTTCTCCACCGTCATCCCCCGTGCAGTGCGGATTTCGGAGGCCCCCAGCTTCGGCCAGCCTATCATGTACTACGACCGCGCCTCCAAAGGAGCCGAAGCCTATATCAACCTCGCCAAGGAGCTGGTCAAAAATAACCGTAAGCGCTAACAATAAAGGTACCCGGCCCCTTGCTCACCCCCCCGATGAGCCGGTTATGGCACAAATAAAAGTACCGCAACATAAGTATTGTTCCACGTGGAACAATAGGAAAGAAAAGGGAGGAACACGGAATGGCAAAAAAAGGCGGACTGGGCAAAGGTCTGGACGCCCTTTTCCTGGACAACGACGCCCAGGTAGGGGAAGGCCTGATGAGTCTGCGTATCTCCACCATTGAACCCAACAAGGACCAGCCCCGGGACCGCTTCGACCAGGGGGCTCTCAGCGAGCTGGCCGATTCCATCCGGGAGCACGGGGTGTTACAGCCCATTGTAGTGCGCTCCACGGCGGGGGGCAGCTACCAGATCATTGCCGGGGAGCGGCGCTGGCGGGCCGCGCGGATGGCGGGGCTTTCCGAGATCCCGGCCATGGTGGTGGAGGCAGAGGACAGCAAGGTGATGGAGCTTGCCCTCATCGAAAACCTTCAGCGGGAGGATCTGACCATCATTGAGGAGGCTTTGGGATACCGGACGCTGATGGAGACCTACGGAATGACCCAGGAACAGGTAGCCCGCCGGATGGGAAAATCCCGGCCGGTGATTGCCAACGCTCTACGGATTCTGAACCTCTCCCCTGCTGCCTTAAAGCGGCTGGAGGACGGCGAGATCACCCCGGGACACGCTCGGGTACTGGCGGGGCTGGAGACCGAAGAGGAGATGGACGCCTTGGCGGCGGAGGCCGTCCGGGGGGGGCTGACGGTACGGCAGCTGGAAAAGCTGGCTGCACAGCGGAAGGCCGCGGCCAAAGCTCCTGCTCCGGCGCCGAAGCAGCCCCCGGAGGAAAGCGCCTGGGGGGACAGCGGTTTGCGGGAGATCGAGATCAGCCTGCGGGAGACGCTGCACCGCAAGGTTCGCATTCGGCGCTCCCCCCGCGGGGGGGTGCTGGAGCTGGAATTTTATTCCCACGAGGACCTGATGGAGCTGGCCGGGCGGTTAGCTGCCGAGGAATAAGCGCCCCTTTCGGGGACAAATAAAACGATTCGGAAAGGACGGGGACAACCCGTACCATAAAAAGGAGAAGAAGACTATGCTGGATATGAAATTTTTGCGCAACAACCCGGAGATTGTCAAGGAGAACATCCGTAAAAAATTCCAGGACCAAAAGCTTCCTTTGGTGGACGAGGTCATCGAGTTTGACCGGAAATTCCGGGCGGCAAAGACTCGGTGTGACGAGCTGCGCAACCAGCGCAACGTCATTTCCAAGCAGATTGGGGGGCTGATGGCCCAGGGCAAGAAAGAGGAGGCGGAGGCTGCCAAGGCACAGGTAAAGGCCATGGCGGACGAGATGGCCAAGCTGGAGGAGGACGAAAAGGTTTACGCCGAGGAGGTCAAGGCCCGGATGATGGTGATTCCCAACATCATCGATCCTTCGGTTCCCATTGGCAAGGACGACAGCGAAAATGTAGAGCTGGAGCGGTTTGGCGAGCCGGTGGTTCCGGACTTCCCGGTGCCCTACCACGTGGACATCATGGAAAGCCTGGACGGCATCGACCTGGATTCCGCACGGCGGACCTCCGGCAACGGGTTTTACTACCTCAAGGGTGATGTAGCCCGGCTGCACTCCTCCATCCTTTCCTATGCTCGGGACTTTATGATTGGCCGGGGGTTCACTTACTACATTCCGCCCTTTATGATCCGCAGCGACGTGGTCAAGGGGGTGATGAGCTTTGCCGAGATGGAGAATATGATGTACAAGATTGAGGGAGAGGATCTTTACCTCATTGGGACATCGGAGCATTCCATGATTGGCAAGTTTATTGACACCATCAACGACGAGGCCAGCCTGCCCCAGACGCTGACCAGCTACTCCCCCTGTTTCCGCAAGGAGGTTGGGGCACATGGCATTGAGGAGCGGGGGGTTTACCGCATTCATCAGTTTGAGAAGCAGGAGATGATTGTTGTCTGCAAGCCGGAGGACAGCATGGCTTGGTACGAGAAGCTTTGGCAGAACACAGTGGATTTTTTCCGGACGCTGGATATTCCGGTGCGGACGCTGGAGTGCTGCTCCGGGGATTTGGCGGACCTGAAGGTGAAGTCCTGCGATGTGGAGGCTTGGAGCCCCCGGCAGCAGAAGTACTTTGAGGTAGGGTCCTGCTCCAACCTTGGGGATGCACAGGCCCGGCGACTGGGGATCCGGGTACGGCGGGAGGGGAGCAAGGAGCTGTACTTTGCCCATACGCTGAATAATACGGTGGTGGCACCGCCTCGTATGCTGATTGCTTTCTTGGAGAATAACTTGCAGGCGGATGGTAGTATCCGTATTCCGGAGGCATTGCGGGCTTATATGGGTGGCCAGGAGAAAATGACGCCCAAGGGTTGATGTAAACTGCCCCGTGCGCGCCCCAAAAACTACGTAGAGCCTGCCAATAAAAAGGCCCGCAGGGCGCTAAAAGTTTCGGTCAAGCCTTTTCAAAGGCTTGCAGGTCCAGGGCAGCGCCCTGGTCGCTCCCCGCAGGGAGCGAAATGCCCCAGGACGCTACAAGGTGCCGGGGTGCACGAGGCCTGACGTTTACCGATAGGCGCACTGCTGGGGAACGGCCCCTGCGGGGGGAACCCCTCCGTCGCCTGCGGGCATCCCTTCGGGAACGTGCCCTACGGGCAACCTCCCCTTTCAAGGGAGGCCGGCCTAAGAGCCGCCTTCGGCGGTTGGCCGCAGGGGCTGCTTCGCAGCCCTTTGGAGGAACGATTTGCGGCTGGGTTTGTACCAAAGAAGATGGGCCCTGCCGTCCTATCAGGCCGTCAGGCCGCGGTCCAAAAACAGCGGCGTAGTGGTGAGGATGGGGCCAATGGCGGTTTTCCCGCCCGACTAACCAGGAAGCGCAAACCGCGGCCGGGGTTAGGAGTAGCCGCTATCTCCCCAAAACAGCCCGCTGCGCGCCGCAGGCGCTGTAAGCGGGCGCATTTTGGGACCACCAGCCTAAAACCTCGCCGTCCCCACCCAAGCCTCATCCCTACCGGCCCCGGTAAGCCGTCCCACGTTCAGCGGCCCCCAGGGCCGGTTATCTTTTCCAAAGCATACGGCACCACAAATCTTTCCACAAAGGAAAAACCCGTGGTGGAAAAAGCATCCCTTTTCCCCTTCGTGTTGATGCACCTAACGCTGGCAATTTCACAAATCACCGTTTGATACCAAATCGAAATACAAGGTGGGCTATATGAACATCTCTTTGATAGATGAATATGTGTATTTCGTGTTGACAGATAACGGCTGGACGGAAAAAAGGGATTTCCCTTTGGCGGATCGTTGGATAGAGAGAATCGAACAAAAAAGCGGTATTCAATGTTCCAAGTACGCAAAGGAAATCTTACACCTGTTCGGCGGCATAAAGCTTCTGGAATTTTCGCCAAAATGCGGACAGTATTTTTTAGAAAAATGCGGTGGTGATATCGACCATTTAGAGGAAAGGTATTTGCGCCCCCTGGAGCGGCTGAATCGATTGAGCGAAAAGAAATCTGTTGATACCTATAACGGAGCAACCTTTTCCTTTGATGCCTGGGCCGCTTTTTTAGACCTTGAAATTGTTGTTGATTTGAAAAAGGCAGAGCAGATTGTTGGTGAAAAACTATTTCCCATAGGAACCGTTGAGCCAGACGGAATAACCTGTGCCGCCGAAAGCGGAAACATTTACACGCTGTTTGATGACAGTATTTTCTTATCGGGTGATTGCATCGAAGATTACCTGAATGTATTGTTCATTCATGGGCGAAAACCAAAACAGCTGATGTAAAAAATAGCGATTCTCAATGATAGATGCACATTCCCGCTGTTTTCAGGCAAGCCAAGTGTCCTTGGTCAAACCGGAGCGTAACAGAGAAGTCTTTAGGCCCGTCTGCCCAAAATGCGCCCGCTTACAGCGCCTGCGGCGCGCAGCGGGCTGTTTTGGGGAGATAGCGTCTTCCCCTGGGACCGGCCGCTGTTGGTGCTCTTACCATAGGTCTGTAAAGGTAAAAAGCTTTCCTGCCCCGTGATGACGTAGATGCTCTTTTTATGCGGCCTGACGGCCTTTGTTAAGGTGAAAACCTTGTCACATATCCCCAAGCTTTTGCAGGTCGTTAGCGTCCTGGGGAGTTTCGCTCCTGCGGGAGCGACCAGGGCCTGCGCGGCCCTGGACCTGCGGCCCGGTAGCCCGGGCTGGCACAACCTGTGGGACAGGCTGTTCTCTTTCCCATAGGGCTCCCCCGGAGGGCGGAGGGGGCACACGGGGGAACTGGTTCCCCCGTGAGGCGCAGCGGAGCCGTAGGCTCCCCGGACCTTCCGC
>JAAWGY010000189.1 GCA_022795575.1 Angelakisella sp.
GCCTGGACCGCTTGGGTTCGGTTCTTCTGCTTGGGTGACAGCCTCAATCTCATCGTGTGGTTGCTCGATGCTTGGTTGGGCGGCTGGTTCTGCGGGGGGGCAGGTTTCAGCGGCCTTGCGGGGGGAGCGTAATGGCCCGCTCCCTCCTTCCGGTTGGCCTGACAAGGTGCCTCCGGCGGATCTGATTCCCTGCGGGGGGATTTTTTCTCCGGCCTTCGGCCCTCGGGGGCGCCATCGGGCGGCGCATTTCTCCTATGGCGTGTCCCTAAAAAACTTGGTTATTCTTGCGGCTAAGTCCGCTTATCTCCAGAAACCCGAATGCCCTTATTGTTGACAAAAAGACGGCAGAGGGATACAATTAAACCTATTATATCGTTCTATCTGCCGGCAGCAAAGAATGTTTTTTTCTATCATAGAAGGTTTCCGCTGCCGGCAGAAGCCGGTAAAACCGGCGAACCCACCAGCTTCCCTGTTGCAGGGAGATAGGAGGCGCTGCTTTGCAAACCACCACCTCACAACTCCCCAAATGGGCGGATATGACACTTGCCATGCTGAAGATCGGCCTTTTCACCTTTGGCGGCGGCTGGAGCATCGTTGCCCAAATGCAAAAGGAATATGTGGATACCCGGGGCTGGCTCACCAAGGAGGAGCTGCTGGACATCGTGGCCATCGGCCGCAGCTTCCCCGGCATTATGGTTGTGAATACCGCCGTGATGCTGGGCTACTCCATCGGCGGGGTAAAGTACGCCCTCCTCTGCGCCTTTGGGATGTCCTTCCCCGCCTTTGTGGTGATGTCGGTGGTAACGACCTTCTACACCGCCTTCCGGGAGAACCCCTGGGTGGCCCGGGCCATGGTGGGAGTCCGGGCAGCGGTGGTGCCTATCATCGTTTCCTCCTGCCTGGGGATGCGCAAAAGCGCCATCAAGGACCGGGTGGGGCTGGCGATCGCCGCAGCCGCCTTTCTGCTCCTTACCGCCCGGGTCAGCAACATCTACATCATCTTTGCCGGTGGGGTGGCGGGGCTCCTGGTCCAAACCCTCCGCGCCGGCCGGGTACAGCCTGTGCCTCCCTCCGGGGAGAGCGGTGGAGAGAAGGGAGGGGGCGCCGGATGAAAACCTTGCTGGACCTCTACCTGGTCTTCCTCAAAATCGGCGTTTGCAGCTTCGGCGGCCTTTCCATGATCCCGGTGATCAACGAGGAGATGGTCGCCCACGGCTGGATGACGCTGGAGGAGGTGGCGGACATCATCGCCTTTGCCGAGATGACCCCCGGCCCCCTGGGCATCAACGCCGCCACCTTTGCCGGAATGCGCTCCGCCGGGGTGTGGGGGGCCCTTTCGGCCAACTTAGGGGTGATGACGCTGGCCCTTACCGTCTGTATGGCGGCTTCCGCCTGCCTGGCGCGGCTGAAGGGCAACCCCTACCTGGAGCGGTTTACCTACGGCATCCGGCCGGTCTGCATCGGCGTTATGCTGGCCACCTGCCTCACCATGGTGTCCAACTACCAAACCCCCGCCGGGGCGCTCTCCCCCGGGGCGCTGGTCATCGGGGCCGTCTCCCTTGTGCTGCTGGTCAAGGGGGAGTGGTCCATCCCCAAGGTCATCGGCGCGGCGGCGCTGCTGGGGCTGGTGCTGGGCGGGCGGGGATGAGGCGGAGCCTGCCCGGAGCAAGCAAGCCATAGGCCGAAATTTGCCGGAACCGCTGGACTTTGCGCCGCCATGTGATATAATAGGCGAGGTACAGGGCCGGCGGCGGGGGAATACCTGCCGCCGGGCCTTCCCCCGGTTTGGGTAAAATTGTTATCATAGAGAGGTGATCCCTTGAAGATCGTCATCGTCGGCGACGGTAAGGTGGGACAGGCCCTTACCGGGCGCCTGGCCGAGGAAGGCCACGACCTTGTGGTCATCGACAGCAGCCCGGAGGCCCTCCGGACCTCGGTGGAGGTCCACGACGTGATGGGCATCAGCGGCAACGGCGCCAGCTATGCTGTCCAAAAGGAGGCCGGGGTGGAGGACGCCGACCTGCTCATCGCCGCCACCAGCGGGGACGAGCTTAACCTCCTCTGCTGCATGGTGGCCAACAAGATCGGCGCCCGCCACACCATCGCCCGGGTCCGCAACCCCGATTACGCCGACCAGCTGGTGATGATGAAGGAGGAGTTCGGCCTCTCCATGGCCATCAACCCGGAGCTGGCCGCCGCCACCGAGATTGCCCGGATGCTCCGCTTCCCCTCGGCCCTGAAGCTGGATTCCTTTGCCGGGGGATGGTGGAGCTGGTGGAGATCAAGGTCAAGGAGGATTCCCCCCTGCTGGGACAGGCCCTCTTTTCCCTCAGCAGCCATTTGGGCATCCGCATCCTGATCTGTGCCGTCAAGCGGGGGGATGAGGTCTACATCCCCACCGGGCAGCTTTGTCCTGCAACAGGGGGATAAAATCACCCTGACCGCCAACCCCGCCCAGCTGGACAGCCTCTTCCGCAAGCTGGGCATCTACCGCCACAAGATCCACCGGGTGATGGTGGTGGGGGGCGGGCGCATCGCCTACTACCTGGCCAAGCAGCTGCTCAAGCTGGGGATGTCGGTAAAGATCATCGAAAAGGACGCCGCCCGCTGCGAGCAGCTCAGCGAAGCCCTCCCCAAGGCCCAGGTGATCCTGGGGGACGGCAGCGACCGGGAGCTGCTGGAGGAGGAGGACATCGACAACATGGACGCCCTGGTGGCTGTCACCGGCATGGACGAGGAGAACATCATCATCTCGATGTACGCCGGCACCCTGAAGCTCCCCAAGGTCGTCACCAAAATCAACCGGATGTCCTTCCAGGAGATTCTGGACAGCGCCGGTATCGAAAGCGTCATCAGCCCCAAGGGCATCACCGTCAACCAGATTGTCCGGTATGTCCGGGCCATGCAAAACTCCCAGGGGAGCAATGTGGAGACGCTGCACCGCATCGTGGGCGGCAGGGTAGAGGCCCTGGAGTTCAGCGCCGGCTACTGCCCGGGGCTTACCGGCATCCCCCTCAAGGACCTGCGCACCCGCAAAAACCTCCTCATCGCCTGCATCATCCGGGGACGCCAGACCATCTACCCCGGGGGCAACGACGCCATCGAGGAGGGGGACAGCGTAGTGGTTGTCACCACCGAGCACCAGCTCAAGGACCTGCGGGATATCCTGGAGCCTGCCTAAGTTACCGTTAAAAGGAGATCATCCGTCCCCATGAATTACGCCATGATCCGCTACATATTGGGCACCATCCTAAAGGCAGAGGCGCTGCTGATGTGTCTGCCCGCCCTTGTGTCCCTTTGGTACAGGGAGGGGGACGCCACCGCCTTTCTGGCCACCATCCTGGCCGCCGGGGGGGTGGGGCTGCTCCTCTCCTTCCGCAAACCGCAGAATACCGTCATCTACGCCCGGGAGGGCTTTGTCGTCACCTCCCTGTCCTGGATTGTGATGTCCCTGGTGGGGGCGCTTCCCTTCCGGCTCACCGGGGCCATTCCCCACTATGTGGACGCGGTGTTCGAGACCGTCTCCGGCTTTACCACCACCGGGGCCAGCATCCTCACCGATGTGGAGGCCATGGGCCGGGGGCTCCTTTTCTGGCGCAGCTTTACCCACTGGGTGGGGGGGATGGGGGTACTGGTCTTCCTCCTGGCCATCCTTCCCTTGGCGGGGGGACGCAGCGTCCACATCATGCGGGCAGAAAGCCCCGGCCCGGTGGTGGGCAAGCTGGTCCCCAAGGTCCGGGGTACCGCCAAGATCCTTTACGGCATCTACATCACCATGACGGTGATTTTGATCCTGCTGCTGCTGGTGGGGGGAATGCCCCTCTATGACAGCGCCGTCCACGCCTTTGGCACCGCCGGCACCGGTGGCTTCGGCATTTGGGGGGACAGCATCGCCCACTACAACAGCGCCTATATCGACGTGGTGCTCTCGGTGGGGATGGTGCTGTTCGGGGTCAACTTTAACATCTACTACCTGCTGCTGCTGGGCAAGCCCAAAAGCATCCTGAAAAGCGAGGAGCTGCGGTGGTATTTGGGCATCATCGCCGGCTCCACCCTCCTCATCGCCTGGAACATCCTGCCCCGGATGGGGGGGATGCTCCAAAGCCTGCGGTACGCCTTTTTTCAGGTGGCCTCGGTCATCACCACCACCGGCTTTGCCACGGCGGATTTTAACCTGTGGCCGGAGCTCTCCCGCAGCCTGCTGCTGATGCTGATGCTGCTGGGGGCCTGCGCCGGCAGCACCGGCGGCGGGATGAAGGTTTCCCGGTTTGTCATCATGCTAAAAAGCGCCAAGCGTGAGATTGTCCGGATGCTCCACCCCCGCTCGGTCCATGTCCTGAAGTTTGAGGAAAAGCCTTTGGAGGATAACACGATACACAACGTCTTCATCTACTTTTTTATCCTCATCCTGGTCATCGGCGCATCCACCCTTCTTATCTCCCTGGACGATATGGACTTTGAGAGCACCTTTTCGGCGGTGGTTTCCTGCACCAACAACATCGGCCCCGGCCTGGGCGTGGTGGGCCCTATGGGGAGCTACGCAACCCTTTCCTATCTCTCCAAGCTGGTGCTGATTCTGGATATGCTGCTGGGCCGGCTGGAGATCTTCCCCATGCTGATGCTGTTTGCCCCCAGCGTTTGGGCTGCGGGACGGAAAAAAAGGTAATACTGTTTGTATAATCTTTGCGTATTGATACTTTTTTTAGGAGGTTTTCGCAGATGGCGATCCAAGTGGATGTCAAGGACACAGCCACCAGGGCCAAGGGCCTGGTGGGAGAATTCCGGGAGTTTATCTCCCGGGGGAACGTGGTGGATATGGCCGTCGGTATCATCGTCGGTTCCGCCTTTACCTCTATTGTCAACAGCCTGGTGAAGGATGTTATTACCCCGTTTATCGCCTGGATCATCGGGGATACTGACTTTACCTCCATGTCCCTGGTGCTGGTGGATGCCGTGGGGGATAAGCCCGGTATCGCCATCGCCTACGGCAACTTTATCCAGCAGGTGGTTAACTTCCTGATCATCGCCTTTGTGGTCTTTCTGATGGTCAAGGTGATGAACACCTTCCGGCGCAAAAAGGAGGCCCAGCCCGCCCCGGAGCCTGCGCCGCCGGAGCCCGCACCCGAGCTGCTGGTCCTCCAGGAGATCCGGGACCTGCTCAAAAAAGAAAACGATAAGTAAATAACGGTAATAAAATAACAGAAAGGAGATTTTTGCATGAAAATCAGCTTAAAAGACGGCATTATGGAGACGGTACAAAACTACCCCGCCACCGCCGAGGTCTTCCGCTCCTTTGGCATGGGTTGCCTGGGCTGCGCTGCCGCCCGGTTCGAGACCATCGAGGAGGGCGGCAAGGCCCACGGCATGGATCTGGACCGCCTCCTCACCGCCCTGAACGCCGCTGCGGAGTAAGAACCTGTATTCACAACCGTCTGACGCAGTCAGGTCAGGTCTTTTTCCGCCCTGCTGCGTTGCTGCGCCCGCAGGCGCGTCCAGACGCAACCGCC
>JAAWGY010000190.1 GCA_022795575.1 Angelakisella sp.
CGGTTGCGCCTGGACGCGCCTGCGGGCGCAGTAACGCGGCAGGGCGGGAAAAGACCTGGCCTGACGGCGTCAGACGGTTGTGAATACAGGTTCTAAGGATCGATTCCAAGGCGGGGACGATGCAGGAATCGGAGCAGGACGCCATGGATTCGATGGCGTACCTGGAAAAAATCGCCAGGGAGCGCTATTTAGTGGCGGGCGTTTTTGGCGATATGGAGACGGAGGCCATCGACGGGGCCATGATCCTCTATGAGGCAAAGGACCTACAGGAAGCCCGGCAGATCGCCAACGACGACCCTATTATCCAGCGGGGCTTTTACCGGTGCCAGGTGTACCGGTGGAATGTGATGCTTTTATCCCAACAAACGGAAAATCAATAAAAGAAAGCGAGCGTAAAAAAGATGGAATGGACAGGACTTAACGACCTTCGGGAGCAGTTCCTCAGCTTTTTTGAGGGCAAGGCCCACACACGGCTGGCATCCTACCCCCTGGTGCCCCAGGACGACGCCAGCCTGCTGCTCATCAACTCCGGCATGGCCCCCATGAAGAAGTTTTTCTTAGGGCTGGCCACCCCCCCCAACAAGCGTGTCACCACCTGCCAGAAGTGCATCCGCACCCCGGACATCGAAAATGTTGGCAAAACCGCCCGCCACGGCACCTACTTTGAGATGCTGGGCAACTTCTCCTTTGGCGACTACTTTAAGCACGAAGCCACCGCCTGGGCCTGGGAGTTTTTGACCGGGGTGCTCCAGATCCCCAAGGAAAAGCTCTATATCTCGGTGTTTGAGAGCGACGACGAGGCCTGGGATATCTGGGTGAAGGAGGTGGGCATCGACCCCAGCCACATGGTGCGGTTTGGCCGGGAGGATAACTTTTGGGAGATCGGCTCCGGCCCCTGCGGCCCCTGCTCCGAGATCTACTTTGACCGGGGCCCCGACAAGGGCTGCGGCAAAGCGGACTGCCACGTGGGCTGCGACTGCGACCGCTTTATGGAGGTCTGGAACCTGGTCTTCAGCCAGTTCGATTCCGACGGCGCCGGCAACTACACCCCCATGGCCCACCCCAACATCGATACCGGCATGGGGCTGGAGCGGCTGGCCTGCGTGATGCAGGGGGTGGACAACCTCTTTGAGGTGGACACCGTCCAGAACATCATGAAGCACATCAGCGACATCGCCGGGGTGGCCTACCACGACGACCTCCACAAGGATATCTCGCTGCGGGTGATCACCGACCATGTCCGCAGCACCACCATGATGATCGGCGACGGGGTGGTGCCCCAAAACGAGGGCCGTGGCTACGTGCTGCGCCGCCTCCTCCGCCGCGCCGCCCGCCACGGCCGGCTTTTGGGCATCAAGGAGCCCTTCCTGTACCAGGTGGCGGATACCGTTATCCGGGAGAACAAAACCGCCTACCCCGAGCTGGTCCAAAACCGGGACTACATCGTCAAGGTCATCCGGATGGAGGAGGAGCGGTTTGCCCGCACCATCGACGCCGGGCTGGAGCAGGTAAACGACATCATCGAGGCCCTTACCGCCAAGGGGGAGAAGGTCTTCCCCGGGGCCGACGCCTTCCGGCTCTACGACACCTGCGGCTTCCCCATCGACCTCACCAAGGAGATCTGCGCCGAGCGGGGGCTGACGGTGGACGAGGAGGGCTACAAGGCCAACATGGAGGAGCAGCGCACCCGTGCCCGGGAGGCCCGGAAGGCCCTGGGGGATCTGGGCTGGACCGAGGACGCCCTCAAGGACATGGACATCACCACCCGGTTTGTGGGGTACGACCGGATGGAGGGGGAGGCCGCCATCCTGGCCATGATCGCCGGGGACGAGCTGGCCGACACCATCGGGGACGGGGAGGAGGCCACGGTGGTGCTGGACGAAACCCCCTTCTACGCCGAGATGGGCGGGCAGATCGGGGACACCGGCGTCATTACCAGCGGCTCCGCCGTCTTTGAAGTCACCGACTGCCGCAAGAGCCCCACCGGCCACTTTGTCCACATTGGCCGGATGAAGACCGGCGTACTCTCCGCCGGGGACCGGGTGACGGCCACGGTGGACCGGGACCGCCGGGCCTCCATTATGCGCAACCACTCCTCCTGCCACCTGCTCCAGGCGGCGCTACAGCAGGTGCTGGGGGCCCACGTCCATCAGGCCGGTTCCTATGTGGACGACAAGATCTGCCGCTTTGACTTCTCCCACTTTTCCGCCATGACCGAGGAGGAGCTGAAAAAGACCGAGCGGCTGGTCAACGAGATGATCCTGGAGGCCAACCCCGTCACCGCAACCGAAATGCCCCTGGAGGAGGCCCAAAAGATGGGGGCCATGGCCCTCTTTGGGGAGAAGTACGGGGACACCGTCCGGGTGGTGGACATGAACAAGCGGTCCATCGAGTTCTGCGGCGGCACCCATGTTGACAACACCGCCAAGCTGGGGCTGTTCCGCATCCTCAAGGAATCCTCGGTGGCCGCCGGTATCCGCCGCATCGAGGCCACCACCGGCTGGGGGGTGCTGAGCTACATGGACGAGACGGCGGGGATCCTTTCCGCCGCCGCCCAGTCCCTTAAGCTGGGCAACCCCAGCGAGCTGGTGGAAAAGACCACCCAGCTGGCGGCCGAGCTCAAGGCCAAGGACCGGAAAATCGCCGAGGAGGAGCAGAAGCTGGCCGCCATGCAGGTGGACGGCATCCTGGCCGGGGCCAAGGCGGTGGGGGGCGTGAAGCTGCTGAAGGCCGCGCTGGCCGGGCAGAAGCCGGACGCTCTGCGGACCATCTGCGACGCTGTCCGGGCCAAGGAGCCTGCCGCGGTGGCGGTGCTGACCTCGCTGACCGAGGGGAAGGGCACCATCTGCGTGGCCTGCGGCGCCGACGCCGTGGCTGCCGGGGCCAATGCCGGTAAGTTAGTCAAGGCCCTTTGCGCCCTCACCGGGGGGAGCGGCGGCGGGCGTCCGGACAGCGCTATGGGGAGCGCCAAGGACGTGGCCAAGCTGGGGGAGGTCCTGGAGAAGGCGGAGGAAGCGCTACAGCCGCTGCTGAAATAAACGCAAGCCGGGGCCGCGCCGGGGGGGCGTGGCCCGGATGACAAAGGAGGTTTTCGCCATGTCTGACTGCATCTTCTGCAAAATCATTGGGGGGGAGATTCCCTCCACCAAGGTTTACGAGGACGACAAGTGTCTGGCCTTCCGGGACCTGGATCCCAAGGCCCCCACCCATATCTTAGTGATTCCCAAGGAGCACATCCAGAGCGTGGATGCTGTTACGCTGGAGAACAGCGGGGTGGTGGCGCATATCTTTACGGTGATCCCGGGGATTATGCGGGAGCTGGGGATTACCGGGGGGTACCGGGTGATTACCAACATTGGGGCGGATGCCGGGCAGACGGTGCCCCACCTGCACTTCCACGTGCTGGGTGGGAAGGAGATGGGCTGGAGCCCGGCGGGCTAAGCAGCCGCTAACCGCCAGGCCCGCAGGGCGCCAAAAGTTTCGGTCAAGCCTTTTCAAAGGCTTGCAGAGTCCAGAGACAGAGTCTCTGGTCGCTCCCCGCAGGGAGCGAAATTCCCCAGGGCGACTATCACAACGGCAGGGCTTGTGCCAAAGCGCACGGGCCCTGCCGTTCTATTTTAGGCCGTCAGGCCGCGGTTTTGTACAGCTGCTTTTGGGTGAGGCTGGGGCCAATGGCAGTTTTCCGCCCGACTGACCAGGAAGCGCAAACCGCGGCCGGGGTTAGGAGCAGCCGCTATCTCCCCAAAACAGCCCGCTGCGCGCCGCAGGCGCTGTAAGCGGGCGCATTTTGGGACCACCAGCCTAAAAGCCCTTCCGCCCCCACACACCCCATCCATACCGCTTAGAGCCTGTCCAAGAGCTCCGCCGCCTGACAGCCACCGGCCTTTCTCAAGCAAAAGGATTGATAACCGGCGTTTGCTCCAAATACCTGTCGGTTGACAAACCGGCAGGGAAGGCCTATACTATAATCAGAGTATACCGCAATAGTATACAAGGCAAAAACGAACAAAAGGAGCGAGAAGGAATGTCCAATACACCGGAGGGCTGCACCCACGACTGCGGGAGCTGCGGCCAGAATTGCGGGGAGCGAAAGCAGGATCCGCAGAGCTTTTTGGAAAAGCCCCATGAGCTCAGCCAGATCAAACGGGTGATCGGGGTGGTATCCGGCAAGGGGGGCGTGGGGAAATCCCTTGTGACAAGCATGATGGCGGTGCTGCTGAACCGCCGGGGCCACAAGACCGCCATCCTGGACGCGGACGTCACCGGCCCCTCCATCCCCAAGGCCTTTGGCATCCGGGAAAAGGCCCAGGGCAGTGAGGCCGGGCTCTTCCCCGGCCGCAGCAAAACCGGTATCGGGGTGATGTCGGTGAATATGCTGCTGGAGGAGGAGACCACCCCCGTGATCTGGCGGGGGCCGGTGATCGCCGGGGTGGTAAAGCAGTTCTGGACCGACGTGATCTGGGACGAGGTGGACTTCCTGTTTGTGGATATGCCCCCGGGAACCGGGGACGTGCCGCTTACCGTTTTCCAGTCGATCCCCCTGGACGGCATCATCGTTGTAACCTCCCCGCAGGAGCTGGTATCGGTGATTGTGGAAAAGGCGGTGCGGATGGCGGAGATGATGAACATCCCCATCCTGGGGCTGGTGGAAAACATGAGCTACGCCGTCTGCCCCGACTGCGGCAAGGAGATCCGGGTGTTTGGAGAAAGCCACCTGGAGGAGGTCGCAGCCCGGCACGGGCTGGCGGTGCTGGGGCGGCTGCCGATGGATCCGGCCTTGGCCAGGGTAGTGGACCAGGGCGTGGTGG
Organism: Angelakisella sp.; assembly: GCA_022795575.1. Lineage (GTDB taxonomy): Bacteria > Bacillota > Clostridia > Oscillospirales > Ruminococcaceae > Angelakisella. The sequence goes on from JAAWGY010000190.1 coordinate 4,809, forward strand.
AGCTGTTTGAGGGCAGCTGGCTGGATGCCGCCGCGGAAAAGCTGGAGGGGTTGGCATGACGGGGGCGGAGGCGAAAGGGGAGCTGGCCCGGCACAACTTTGAGGACGGGTGCAACTGCTGCCAGGCGGTGCTGCTGGCCTTTGCGCCGGAGTGCGGGCTGGACCGGGAGACAGCGCTGCGTCTGGCGTCCTCCTTTGGGGGCGGCTTTGGACGGATGCGGGAGCTCTGCGGCGCGGTTTCCGGCGCCGGGATGGTGTTAGGGCTGCTGCGGGGCTACACCGACCTTTCCGGCAAGGAGGAGAAGCAGGGGCACTACGAGGTGATCCAGACGCTTTGCAGCCGGTTTACCCAGGAGCAGGGACACCTGCGGTGCGGGGATCTTTTGGAAAAGCTGGCAGGGGAGCCCGGGCCGGAGCCGGGGGACCGCACGCCGGAGTACTACAAGGCGCGGCCCTGCGGCAGGCTTGTGGCCTGCGCGGCGCGGCTGGCGGCAGAGGCCCTGGAGGCAGAGGGGTAAGCTCCCCGCCGACAAAAGCATTGGCCTGCTAAGAGCCTATTCAAGATCTCCCAGCACGCCGCCTGAACGGGTATTTTTCCGCCCTGCTGCGTTAAAAAATCTTGCAATACAGCAAGTATTCCTGCGATTTTTTGCCTTGCAGGACGAAAAAATACCCGTCCATTCGGCGC
>JAAWGY010000191.1 GCA_022795575.1 Angelakisella sp.
AAAAGCGCAGGAATACGATATGTATTTCAAGGTTTTTTGGCAAAGGCAGGCGGAAAATTTGCCGTCAAGATGCGCGCGGCGGCGATTGGTACAGCTTCTTAATGCCATGCGGATAAAACCGCATGGCATTAAGTGCTTACAGGGATTTTATCGACCGAAAAACAGCCGGTCAAACGACAGCTGCAAACCGGAAAAGAATCAAAAAACCGTTACAGAAAGTTTACCCTCCGTTGACTTTCCCCCAGTATAATAATACAATCCAACAGATATCACGCAGAGAGGGGGGCAGCGCTATGGCGCGCACCCTGGCGGCGGAGGACGACAGGTGGCCCGGCGGGCTGAGATATCCCGGCAGGCTGCGGGAGCGGCCCCAGATAACCGGGGCTTTACCACCGTCACCGTCTGGGGGCTGGTGGATAAGAGCCCATCCAGAACCTCCCTGCACGCCGCCCCGGCAGGTCTTTTCCAACGGCCAACCGCCGTAGCGGCCCTGGGCCGTCGGTAAAACCCTGCCAATTCGGCGTACCGGGAGATTTTGAACAGGCTCTAAATCCTCTCGTATCTCTTCATACTCTTCCCGGCTGATATCGCTTGGATATTGATGCATTCGCCATCATCTCCTGCCTGTTTTCCCTTATTATCTGCTTTTCCTTCTCGTTTGTCAAAAGATTTTAAACAGGCTCTAAGGGATATGTACAATGCCTATTCCTCCGGCGCCAACGGGGACCTGGCCATGAACGCCCTTTCCGCCCTGATCGGCCAACGGGAGGCCATTGCCATCCGCAGCAAGTCCCTCAACTACAACTACCTTACCATCAGCGCCTCCACCGCGTCGCTGCTAAAGCTGGTGCTGATCGGCGTTTTCCCGCTGACCTACCTGGGGATTGGGATCCTTGTTGTGCTGAAAAGAAGGAGGGAACAGAATGAAGCGGTCTAAACGGCTTTTGCTGCTGCTGGCAGCCCTGGCGGTGGTTTCCCTCGGCACCCTTGGTTTGCTCCATACCGAAGAGAAAAAGGAGCAGATCAAGGTTAGCGGGGAGATTATCCTGGAGCTGGACAGCGATTCGGTCCAGTCCCTTTCCTGGAAGAACGAAACCGAGGCGTTGGCCTTCCACCGGGAGGAGGGGTGGGTTTACGACGGCGACGCCGCCTTCCCGGTGAGCGAGGAGAGGATGGAGGAGCTGCTGGAGCTTTTCCGCCAATTCGGTGTCTCCTTTATCATCGAGTCGCCGGAGGACCTGGGCCAATACGGTCTGGACGATCCGGTCTGCACCATCAGCATCGGCACCGGGGAGCAGTCCTGGGAGATGAAGCTGGGGGATTACAGCGCCATGGATTCGGAGCGGTATATCTCCATCGGGGATGGGAATGTTTATCTGGCCAAGGTGGATCCTTTGGATTCCTTCGACATTACCCTCAAGGATATGATTGACCACGACAAAATCCCGGCCTTTGACAAGGTGGAGCGGCTGGCCTTTTCCGGCGGAGAAAGCTACACCGCCGGCTATGACGGGGAAAGCACCGCCAGCCTCTGCGCCGAGGATGTGTACTTTACCCGGCGGGAGGGCGAAGCCCTGCCCCTGGACACCAGCCGGGTGAACGGCTACCTGCGGGCCATCCGCAACCTTAACCCCACCGACTATGTCACCTACAACGCCACCCAGGAGGAGCTGGAAGCCTGCGGCCTGGACGTCCCCGAGCTGACCGTGACCATCGACTACACCCGGGAAGAGGAGGACGGCAGCCAGGTTGCCGATACCTTCCGCCTTGCAATCAGCCGGGATCCAAAGGAGCTGGCCGCGGCAAAGGGTACCCCGGGGCAGGAGGAGGACGGGAAAAGGGAAGAGGACAGCGAGGAAGCAGCGGAGAACATCACCGCCTATGCCCGGATTGGGGACTCCCCCATCCTCTACCGCATCTCCGGCGAAAGCTACACAAGGCTGATGGCGGCGGGGTACGATGAGCTCCGGCATCTGGAGGTATTCCCCGGGGACTTTGCCGATGTCACCGGGCTGGATATCTCCCTGGACGGCAGCGTCTACAGCATCACCAGCGAAAGGAAGGAGGAGGAGCATCGCTACTACTACCAGGGTGACGAGGTGGATGTATCCGATTTCCAGAACGCCATGAGCAAGCTGGAGGCGGAGGAGTTTACCGAGGAGGCCCCCGCCGGGAAGGAGGAGATAGGCCTGACACTCTACCTGAACAAGGAGCAGCACCCCCAGGTTCTCATCGAGCTTTACCGGTACGATGGCAGCCAATGCCTGGCCGTGGTGGACGGTGAGCCCCTGGCCCTGGTGGACCGTGCCGCAGTGGTGGAGCTGGTGGAGGCGGTGTACGGGATTGTGCTGGGGTAGCGGCGGATAGAAAGCGGGACAACGGGAGGCGCTCCGGGCGGGGCGCCTCCCGTTGACGTGCGGGCTTCCTTGCCGCCCCGGCCACCGCCTGCCGGCCCCTACCGCCCCTCTCCCAGCATCCCCCGCACCAACGCCACCAGCCTTGCCGGGGTGGCGGTGTTCTCCGGCTTTACTCGGGTAGGCCAAAGCTCCAGGCCAAAGGCGTCCTCCAGCGCCTCCAGCAGCTGCACCCAGGCAAAGGAATCCAGCAGCGCCTCCCCGTAGAGGTCTAAGTCCGGCTCCCGGGCGGCCCGAGGATCCCCACAGGCCGAGGCCAGCAGCTCCAGCACCCTGCGCTCCAGCTCATCCATCACAGCGTCCTCCCTTCATTTTTTCCGCCGCCATCCGGGAGGCCTCCCGGCGGTCCAGCTTGCCCTGGGGGGTCAGGGGCAGCGCCGTCACCGGCAGGACGCGCTCCGGCAGCAGGTAGTGGGGCAGCCGCCGGCGCAGTCCCCGGATCAGCTCCGGCGGCGTTGGGGCGGCGCCGGCGGCAGGAACCACCAGCGCCAGCAGGCGGTCCTCCAGCAGCACCGCCACCGCCTCTGCCACCTGGGGCAGGGCCAGCAGGTTCTGCTCGATGTCCGCCAGCTCGATGCGACAGCCCCGGTGCTTGACCTGTAGGTCCCGCCGTCCGTGGAACCAGAGCTGCCCCTCCTCCAGCCGGCCCATATCCCCGGTGCGGTACCAGGGGATGCCATCCCGGGTGAAGAACCGCTGCCGGGTCAGCTCCGGCAGGCCCCGGTACCCCAGCCCCACCCCGGGGCCACCGATGGCGATCTCCCCCTCCTGCCCCGGGGGAAGAGGCTCCCCGTTCTCCCCCAGCACCGCCAGCGAGATCCCCGGCAGCGGCCGTCCCACCGGCAGGGGGCCGCCTGCTTCTGCCAGCTCCCGGGGGATCTCGGTCAGGGTGGCGGCTACCGTGGCCTCGGTGGGACCGTAGGCGTTTACCACCCGGGCCCGGGGGAAGCGCCAGGCCAGTGCCAGCACCAGGGCGGGCTCCAGCACCTCCCCGCAGAAGAAAAAGAGGGAGAGCCGTGGCAGCAGCGCCTCCCGGAAGGTGGGATCCCGGAGCCACAGCCGGGCGAAGGAGGGGGTGGAAACCCAGCAGGTGGCGCCGCTTTGGGCCATCTCCGCCGCCAGCCGGGGGAAGTCCACCCCCCGGGTGGTGTCCAGCCAGACCACCCGGTCCCCCCGGCTGAGGCCCTGCCACAGGGGCAGGACGCTGAGGTCAAAGCTCCAGGGGGCGTGGGTCAGCCAGACCGCCTCCCCCGGCGGCTCCAGGGGCAGGGAGCGGGTGGCGGCGAGGAAGAAGTCCAGGTTGTCCCGGCTGATCTGCACCCCCTTGGGCCGGCCGGTGGAGCCGGAGGTGTACATCAGGTAGGCAAGGCCCGGCAGGTCCGGCCCCGCCTCCTCCACATCCTGGATCAGCTGGTTCTGGCGCAGCACCGGGGCGGTGGGGTCCAATACCACATAGGGCCGCCGGGAAAGCAGGCAGCCCAGCAGCAGGACGGGCAACCGCAGCCCCTGGTCCCCCGGGATAATGGGGGGATGGTATCTTCGCCAGGCGGAGAGGACCTCCGCCTGATGGCGGGCGCCCTTTACCAGCTCCCTATAGCTGAGCCGCTTCTCCCCGACACAGAAGGCAACCCGGTCCGGGTGGCCGGCGGCGGTCTCCAGAATGTGCCGGGTCAGCGCCATTTCCTTCACCGGATTCACAGAGCCACCTCCTCCCGTATCTGCTCCGGCGGGATCAGGGCCGGGTTGAAGAGCACCCGGGAGTGGTTGCTGAAGCAGAGCTCCTCCCGCAGCTGCGCCCCGGTCTTCCGGTCCAGCTCCACCCGCCAGATCTCGCTGCACCGGTACCAGAAGCCGTCGGCCTCCCTGCGGTAATGGTGGTCCCGCTCCCGGATCCGCAACCGGGTGGGGAGCTGCCGGCTGCACCGCAGCTCCCCGCACAGGTCCTCCTCCTCCAACCACAGCCGGTACTGGTAGGTGTCCGGGGTTTCGTTTTTGACACGGTAGTCCACGTTGTTGTAGAACACCGAGGTGCCGGTGCCGAAGGGCACCCGCCGGCCGCTGTCGGGGAAGAGGGCGTCGGTGTGGTGGTGGAGCTCGGTGACGGTGAGGGGACTGTGGAGGGCCAGCCAATGGAGGAGGTTGGCCATCTGGCAGAGACCGCCGCCCACATCCTGCCCCGGCCTGCCCCCGGCGATGGTGAGCCCCGGCAGGAAGCCCCGCTTGGCGGAGGGCTCCCCCACCCGCCGCCAAAAGGAGAGGGTCTGCCCCGGCGCCAGCAGCAAGCCGTCCAGCCCCCGGGCCGCCAGGGAGAGGTTCACCACCTTGTTGCGCTGCAAGGCCATATCCACCCCCTCCAGCTGCCGCAGCAGGGTGGAGCGGTGGGCCATGACGATAAAGGGCAGCTCCTCCTGCTGCTGGCGGCAGGCAAAGTCCTCCCCGCCCCAAAGGTCCCGGAGGCAGCGGAGGCCCCGCTCCTTGGCGGTGGAGATGGCGTAACAGACAGGGCCGTATTGGCAGAACAGCTTTCTGGACATGGGATCCCCTCCTTTGTCTCCATGATAGCAGTATGGAGATGCTTTGTCTACATCATAAGGAACGTTTGGGAGGGGGGATTATTTCAGGGGGATGGGGCGGATTTTTCCGGCGGCTGGCAGCGGGGGCGGCAGATGCTGCCTTTGCCGCCGATGGCCATCCAAAGGAGGAGGGTTCCGCAGCGTGGGCAGGGCCCCCCGACGCCCGGCTGCGGCCGTAACCCCGCAGGAAAAGGGGCCGTTGCGGCAGCTTTGCGCTCCGCAAAGAGGAGCTCGTTGGCGTAGCTGGTGCCGATTGTACCTGATACATTGCCGAGGTGCTGCGGCCTTGCGCCGACACCGTGGAACTGCGGCCCAACGGAGCGTTGCTGGTCAAAAAACAGGGCGGATCCCTGGTGGACAACGGATGATCACTGTCCATATGGACGAAGTAGGCTTTGAAGTAAGAACCTGTATTCATAACCGGATGATGCAGGCAGGACAAGGGATTTTCCCGCCCTGCAAGGCAAAAAACCGCAGCAATACTTGGTGTATTGCAAGG
>JAAWGY010000192.1 GCA_022795575.1 Angelakisella sp.
CTATCCATTTCGTCACAGCCTGACCAAAGAGCATTTCGGCAGGCCGTCAGGCCGCGGTTCCAAACAGCTGCTTTTGGGTGAGGATAGGGGCTATTGCGGTTATGTAGCCTGCTGGCGGGGAAGCGCAAACCGCGGCCGGGGTTAGGAGTAGCCGCTATCTCCCCAAAACAGCCCGCCGCGCGCCAAAGGCGCTGGAGGCGGGCGCATTTTGGGACCACCGGCCCAAAACCCCACCCCTCCCGCTTTAACAAACCGTTGCACCCACCCCCTTACCGCCGCACTTTTGCCAAATCCCGCCTCCGTTGGCCTTTTCCGGCCAAATTCCCTCTTTACCGACAACCCGGGGTGTGTTATAATTGCAAGCAAAGTGATGTCCCGCGCCCACCGCCCGGACATCGCCGTCAATTCCCGCCGGGCAGCCCGTAGCGGGAAAGAGGAGGTTCCCTGTTATGATCGCAGTCGCGCTGGATGGCCCCTCCGGGGCCGGCAAAAGCACCATTGCCCAGGAGGCCGCCCGGCAGCTGGGCTTTCTTCATGTGGATACCGGCGCCCTTTACCGCGCCATCGGCCTGCTGGCGCTGCGCAAGGGCGCCGATGTCACCGATCCCGCCCAGGTCCTGCCTCTGCTGCCGGAGGCGGAAATCTCGCTGCGCTTTACCCCGGAGGGGCAGCGTATCCTGCTCCAGGGGGAGGACGTCTCGGAGGAGGTGCGCACCCCCCGGGCCAGCATGGCCGCCTCCAGCGTCTCCGCTATGCCGGAGGTCCGCCGCTTCCTGCTGGAGCTCCAGCGGGATCTGGCCCGGAAGAACAACGTCATCATGGACGGCCGGGACATCGGCACCGTGGTTCTGCCCGACGCCGCCGTTAAGATCTTCCTGACCGCCGACCCCAAAACCAGGGCCACCCGCCGTTACAAGGAGCTGATCCAAAAGGGGATCGACGCCGACCCCGACACCGTCCTGCGGGAGGTGGAGGAGCGGGATTACAACGACTCCCACCGCGCCGCCGCCCCCCTGCGCCAGGCCGAGGACGCCTGGCTCTGCGATACCACCGACCTCACCCTGGCCGGTACGGTGGCCGCCGTGGTCGGATATATCCGGGAAAGGGCCGGGATATGAACGCCTTTTACAACATCGCCTGGTACGTCACCCGGGTCGCCATGGCCCTCTGGTTCGATATCCGCATCGAGGGCCGGGAGAACATCCCGGAGCAGGGCGGGGCTTTGGTGGTTTGCAACCACCGCTTTCTCAAGGATCCGGTGGTGCTGGCCCACGCCATCCCCCCGCGGCGCAAGCTCCACTTTATGAGCAAGGCGGAGTGGTTTGACAACAAGCCCTTCGGCCTCCTCCTTTCCGCCCTGGGGGTGTTCCCCATCAACCGGGGGGAGGCGGATATGGCCGCCCTGGAAAAGGCCGCCGGCTTTATCCGGGGCGGGGATTTGGTGGGCATCTTCCCGGAGGGCACCCGCAACCGAACCGGCGGGCCGATGAAGCCCAAGTCCGGCGCCGCCTTCCTTGCCCGGGCCACCCAGGCGGATATCATCCCCTGCGCCCTGGTCTTTGGGGAGCGGTACGGCTTCCGCTCCAAAATCGTGGTAAAGGTGGGGGAGGTTATCCCCTACGAGGCGCTGGGCTTTGACGGGGAGGAGCGGGGCTCCCTCCGCCGGGCCAGCAAGCTGATCATGGGGCGGATCAACGCCCTGCTGGGCTGGGAGGAGACGCAGGAGTGAGGACGGAAACCGCCGGCACCGCCGGCTTCTGCTTTGGCGTGCAGCGGGCGGTGGCCCTGGTGGAGCAGGAGGCCCAAAGGGGCGGTATTGTCTGCACCCTGGGGCCCATCATCCACAACGAAACCGTCACCCGCCGCCTGGCCGGGATGGGGGTAACGGTGATCGACACCCCGGAGGAGGCCCCCCGGGGATCCAGGGTGGTGATCCGGGCCCACGGGGTGCCGCTGTCCGTCACCCGGCGGATGGAGGCGCTGGGCATCCCCTACCTGGACGCCACCTGCCCCTTTGTGGCCAAGGTGCACCGGATTGTGGCGGGGGTGCCGCCGGACACGGTGGTGATGGTGGCCGGGGACCCGGAGCACCCGGAGGTAAAGGGCATTACCGGACACTGCCGGGGCCCCTTTTTGGTGGCGCAAACTGGCAGCGAGCTGGAAAAAGCGGTGCTTTCTTTGGAAAATTTCCACAAACAGAGCTATATTTTAGTGGCTCAGACCACTTTTAACCGACAAGAATGGGAGAAAACCGTTTTTTCCGCAAAAAAAGTGTGTACAAAACTCAGAATATTTGATACAATATGTAAAGCTACCGTTGTACGCCAGGATGAGGCCGACCGGCTTTCCCGCAGGGCGGACATGATGGTGGTCATCGGTGGGAGGCACAGTTCCAACACCCGGAAGCTGTTTGATATCTGCTCCGCGAACTGTCCCACCCTTCTGGTGGAGGAGCCTGGCGAGCTGTCCCTCCACAGGGAGCGTTTACTCCAGGCGTCTTTCATTGGAATTACAGCCGGCGCTTCGACACCGGCTTGTATAATTAAGGAGGTTCAACAGACCATGAGCAGAATGGATAACATCAGCAATGACATGACTTTTGAGGAGATGCTGGAGCAATCCTTCAAAAGTACATATAACGGGGAGAAGGTAACGGGTATTGTTACCGGCATTAAGCCGAACGAGATCTTCGTGGACATCGGCACCAAGCACGCCGGCTTTGTCCCTGTTTCGGAGCTGAGCGAGGACCCCTCGGTAAAGCCGGAGGACATCGTCAAGGTGGGGGACGAGATCGAGCTGCTGGTGGTGCGGGTAAACGACGTGGAGGGCACCGCCATGTGCTCCAAGAAGCGGCTGGACCAGGCCGCCGGCTTTGAGAAGGTGATGAGCGCCGGGGAGACGGGAGAGGTTCTCACCGGTATTGTCACCGAGGTCATCAAGGGCGGTATTCTGGTGCTTACCAGCGGCATCAAGGTCTTTGTGCCCGCCTCCCAGTCGGGTGTTCCCCGCGACGGGGACCTGAACGTGCTGCTGCGCAAGGAGGTCTCCTTCAAGATCCTGGAGACCAACCGTCAGCGCCGCCGGGCCCTGGGCTCCATCAGCGCGGTGCTACGGGCACAGCGGGAGGAGCTGGCCAAGGCCTTTTGGGAGGCTGTGGAGGTTGGCAAGGTTTACACCGGGGTGGTCAAGTCCATCACCAACTTCAGCGTTTTTGTGGACCTGGGCGGGGTGGACGGCCGCATCGGCATGACCGACCTTACCTGGCTGCGGGTGAAACATCCCTCCGAGGTGGTGAAGGTGGGGGACACCGTCACCGTCACTGTCAAGGATGTGGACATGGAGAACAAGAAGGTCTCCCTCATCTACAAGAAGTCGGAGGATAACCCCTGGGAGGTCATCAAGACCCAGCACGAGGTGGGGGACGTGGTGACGGTAAAGATCATGTCCATCACCGCCTTTGGCGCCTTTGCCCAGATCATCCCCGGCATCGACGGGCTGATCCACATCTCCCAGATTGCCCGGGAGCGGGTGGAGAAGGTTGCCGACAAGCTTTCGGTGGGCGACGTGGTAGAGGCCAAGATCACCGAGCTGGACTACGACAAGAAGCGGGCCAGCCTTTCCATCAAGGCGCTGCTGGCGGATCGGGAGGCAGCCGACGAGGCCGCCAACGTGGCCGCCGTGGAGGAGGAGCTCCCCACCGAGGCGTAACATCCCCTGTTTGCGCCCTTGCTTTGTGAATCACAGTCAACGCCCCTGTCCGGACGGACGGGGGCGTTTTGCATGACGGGGCTTGATGTGCTATACTTATTATTATACGAAACATGGGAAGGAAGGAGATTGGGTTATGACAAAGGAGATTGTAGCCATTGCCGCCGCGGCGGCGCTGCTGCTGGGGGGATGCCAGATCCCGGGGCTGGGGGAGGAGGAGACCTCGCAGCCGCCGGCGCCGGAGCCGGCGACGCCATCCTCCCAGCAGGTGCAGCAGCAGCCCCTTACTCCCACCCTGACGCTGGACGGACAGCCGGTACGGACGGGGGCGGTGGTACGGGGGGAGGCCAGCCCCCAGGCCATGGAGCTGGCGGCGGCGGAGCTTTCGGACGGGGGGATCACGGTCCAGGTGGCGGCGGACGGGGGGTTCCCGGATTTCCAGTTCAGCCAGGCGCCGGAGGAGACCAAGGCCACGCTGACGCCCATTGGGGGGGAGGAGGCCAGCTTTTCGGGCACTTTGGAGGAGCTGGCGGCGTTTACGCCGGCCAAGAGCGGCGGCTACACGCTGGACCTATGGGCGGTTTGGCGGGGGGCCGAGGGGGGCTTCAGCGGCACGGCGGGGTACCGGGTGGTGCTGGAGTACCGGCTACCCATGGCGCTGGCCATTGACGCCACCGACGTACCCCAGGGGTACTGTCTGGTGTTACGGGCCAGCAATCTGCCGGAGGGGGCGGAGGAGGTAACGGCCACCACCGACATGGGGTTTACCCCCACCTTTTACCGCTACCAGGGGGAGATGGTGGCGCTGATGCCGGCCAAGTACAGTGCCAACACGGGGGAGTACCACATCACGCTTACGGCGGGGGAGGTTAGCCGGGACTTCGTTATTTCTGTTACCGACGGGGGGTTTGACGTGACGGTACAGGAATTCTCGGTGGACCAGGGGGTAGCGGATGCCACGGTGAACAACCAGGAGGCCAACATTGTTTACGAGCAGGTTACACGGCCGCTGAAGAACCTGGGGGATCCGGAGAAGTACTGGGAGGGGGCGTTTCAGCTGCCCATTGACAGGCAGTACGTGGTGTCCTCCAGTACCTTTGGGCGGATACGGGTTATCAACGGGGCCAAGAGCCAGCACGCGGGGATTGATTATCCGGCGCCGATTGGGACGCAGGTTTACGCGCCCAACAATGGGCGGGTGCTTTTTGCGGGGTATTTGCAGCTGACGGGGAATATGATTTGCATTGAGCATGGGTTTGGGTTGAAGAGCTGGTATTACCATCTTAGCGCGGTTGATGTGGAGGAGGGGCAGATGGTAAAGACGGGGGATCCGATTGGCAAGGTTGGGGATACGGGGTTTGTGACGGGGCCGCATCTGCATTTTACGATGTCGGTTAACAATGTCTACACGAACCCGGAGCAGTACCTGGCGGAGGATATCTTGGGGTAGCACCGTACCCAGCCGTCACCATGCCCGAAGGGCGCCAAAAGTTTCGGTCAAGCCTTTTCAAAGGCTTGCAGGTCCAGGGCAGAGCCCTGGTCGCTCCCCGCAGGGAGCGAAACTCCCCAGGACGACTATCACAACGGCAGGGCTTGTGTTTTTGGGCATGAGCCCTGCTGTTTGTTGATAGGTGCATTGCATTTATAGGTGCACTGCGAGGAAACGGGGGAGCGGCCCCTGCGGGGGGAACCCCTCCGTCGCCTGCGGGCGACACCTCCCCTTTCAGGGGAGGCACGGCCTAAGAGCCGCCTTCGGCGGTTG
>JAAWGY010000193.1 GCA_022795575.1 Angelakisella sp.
GCAGGGGTAGGACAGAACGATGGTCAGGGTCTTGCCGTCTTCGCTGGCCTTGACGTTCAGCAGCTCCACGTCGGGCTCGGTGGTGGTGTTGCCCTCCTTGTCGGGGTTGCCGATGGCGGCGGTGTAGCCGTCCACCATGCCGATGACCGTCTCGCCATAGGGGGCGGCCAGGTTGACGTCCGCCAGACGCTTGAAGCTGTACTCAAAGTCCTTGGCGTTCAGCTCGCTGCCGTCGCTCCACTTCAGGCCGTCACGCATGGTGAAGGTCCAGGTGAGGCCGTCCTCGCTGACGGTGTAGCTCTCGGCCTGGCCGGGCTGCACCTCCAGGTTCTCATCGATGATGAGGAGGGTTTCAAACAGTGTCACCAGCATATTGCCGCCGTCCACGGCGCTGTTGAGGGCGGGGTCCAGGGTCTCGGGGTTGGGCCCGATCTGTACCGTCACCTCGCCGGCGACGGTGGGGGTGGCGTCGGGGGCATCAGGGGTGCTGCTGCCGTCCGGGGTGCTGCTGCCGGTAGGGGCAGGGGTGCTGCTCTGCTGGTTGTTACCGCCGCAGGCCGCCATGGCGGCGACCATCAGGGCTGCCAGCAGCAGCGCAAGAATTTTCTTTGTGTTCATTCTCTCATCTCCATAACTTCAGTTTACGCTGGGGAGCTTCCCCGGCGCTTGTATCTACACTGCGCCGAATGCGCAGGTAATACCGATAAAGGGCTTCATCCCATCGTGATGGGATGCGGGGGCTTTTTTCTGCCCTTGGGCAGAAAATTTTTGGTTTTTCCGGCTCAGCCCATGGTAACGGGGAGCAGGGGGGTCATCTCCCCCTCCACCTGGTCCAGGTTGTGGCAGGCGGCCCAGTGGCCGGCGGCTACCTCCCGGAACTCCGGCACCTCGGCGGCGCACCGCTCGGTGGCGTAGGGGCAGCGGGTGCGGAAGCGGCAGCCGCTGGGGGGATTCAGGGGGCTGGGCACATCCCCCTGGAGGGGGATACGCTTGGAGGCCCGGGCCACCCGGGGGTCCGCCACCGGGATGGCGGAAATGAGGCTGCGGGTGTAGGGGTGGACGCTGTGGGCGATAAGCTCAAAGCTGTCCGCCAGCTCCACCAGCTTGCCCAGGTACATCACCCCGATGCGGTTGGAGATATGCTTGACGACGCTGAGGTCGTGGGCGATAAACAGGTAGGTCAGCCCCATCTCCCTCTGCAGATCCTCGAACATATTCACCACCTGGGCCTGGATGGAAACGTCCAGGGCGGAGACCGGCTCGTCGCAGACGATAAACTCCGGATCCACCGCCAGGGCCCGGGCGATGCCCACCCGCTGCCGCTGCCCGCCGGAAAACTCGTGGGGGTAGCGGTTGGCGTGCTCGCTGTTCAGGCCCACCCGCTCCAGAAGGCCGATGATCTTATCCCGGCGCTCCTGCTTGGTGGCGCAGAGCTTGTGGATATCGATGGATTCCCCCACAATGTCCCCGATGGTCATCCGGGGGTCCAGGCTGGCGTAGGGGTCCTGGAAGACGATCTGCATCTTGCGGCGGAAGGGGAGCATATCCAACGCTGTTTTGGCGCCGCGTTTGGGCTTGCCGCTCTCGTCCAGCACCGGGTTGCCGTCGGCGTCCTGGAGGGGGCAGCGGCCGCTGTCAAAGATCACCTGGCCGTTGTAGATGATGCGGCCGTCGGTGGGCTCGTAGAGGCGGAGCATGGTGCGGCCCACGGTGGTTTTGCCGCAGCCGGATTCTCCCACCAGCCCCAGGGTCTCCCCCTTGCGGATGAAGAAGGAGACGTCGTCCACCGCCTGGACAAAGCGCCGGTTGGCGCCCCGTCCCCCGGCGGGGAAGTACTGCTGCAAATGCTGGATCTCGATGAGGTTCTGTTCTCCGCTCACGCCTGTTCGCCTCCTTCCGCCGCTTCCTTCTGGCGCAGCCAGCAGTAGCTGTAGTGGGTATCGCTTAGCTGGGTCTTGGGGGGCATCCTACGCAAACAGATCTTCATGCAGCTGCGGCACCGGGGGGCAAAGGGACAGCCCGCCGGAGGGTTCAAAAGGTCCACCGGCTGGCCCTCGATGGGCACCAGCCGCTCCGCCTCCTCGGTGGTCAGCTTGGGGATGGAGCCGATCAGCCCCTTGGTGTACTCGTGGCTGGGCTGGTAGAAGATCTCGTCGGTGGTGCCGTACTCCACAATGTGGCCGGCGTACATAACGGCGATGCGCTCGCACATACTGGCCACCACCCCCAGGTCGTGGGTGATCATAATGATGCTCATCCCCAGCTTTTGCCGCAGGTCCTGCATCAGCTCCAAGATCTGTGCCTGGATGGTGACGTCCAGGGCGGTGGTGGGCTCGTCGGCAATCAGCAGCTTGGGCTCGCAGGCCAGGGCGATGGCGATCATCACCCGCTGCCGCATCCCGCCGGAGAGCTCGTGGGGGTACTGGCGCAGCCGCTTTTCCGGCTCGTTGATGCCCACCAGCTCCAGCAGCTCCTTGGCCCGGGCGTTGGCCTCCGCCTTGCTTTTATCGGTATGGAGGCGGATGACCTCCTCGATCTGGTTGCCGATGGTGTACACCGGGTTCAGGCTGGTCATAGGGTCCTGGAAGATGATGGAGACCTCGTTCCCCCGCATCTTGCGGAACTCCTTTTCGGTCATCTGGTCCACCTGGTGGCCGTTAAAGCGGATGGTGCCGCCGATGAGCCGGCCGGGGTAGGCGGTAAGCCCCATAATGGAGTAGGCCGTCACCGATTTGCCGGAGCCGGATTCCCCCACGATGCCCAGCACCTCCCCCTCCTCCATCGAGAAGGAGACGCCGTTCAGCGCCTTTACCTCCCCTGCGGGGGTAAAGAAGGAGAGCCGCTCGTCCTTGATCTCCAGTAATTTCTCGCTCATTTCGCTCTCCCCTCCCTTAATTCTTCAGCTTCGGGTCAAAGGCGTCCCGCAGGCCGTCGCCGAAGAGGTTAAAGACCAGGATGGTAACACTGATCAGGATAGCGGGCAGCAGCAGCAGGTGGGGGTAGGTGTTCATCCCCTTCACCGCGTCGGTGGCCAGCGAGCCCAGGGAGGGCATCGGCGCCGCCACGCCCAGCCCCAGGAAGCTCAGGTAGCTTTCGGTAAAGATGGCCGAGGGGATCTGGAGGGTGGTGGTGACAATCAGGGTGCCGATGCAGTTGGTGAGCAGGTGCTTGCGGATGATCCGGCCGCTGCCGGCCCCCAGGGCGCGGGCGGCGGTGACGTACTCCGATTCCTTCAGCACCAGCACCTGGCTGCGGGTAATCCGGGCCATGCTCACCCAGTAGAGGAGGGCGAAGACGATGAACATGGCGATAAGGTTGGAGCCCACCTTCTGCATCCACTCAAAGCCCGGGACGGCGGCCAGCTCGTCGATGCGGGGCCGCAGCGTCATGGCCAGCAGGATAATCAGCAGGATATCCGGTATGGTGTACAGGATGTCGGTAAACCGCATCATGATGTTATCCACCCAGCCGCCGGCAAAGCCGGCCACCGCGCCAAAGGTAGCGCCGATGAGCAGCACCAGGATGGAGCACATGATGCCCACCGTCAGGCTGATCCGGGTGGCCATCATCAGCCGGACGGCAAAGTCCCGGCCCAGCTTATCAGTGCCGCAGATGTGGGGGAACACCTTTTCCCCCGCCTCAATCTGTTGCAGCTCGGTTTTGCCGTACTCAAAGAAGGACAGGTTTTCGCTGTACTTAATCTGCTGGTCGTAGGTATAGGGCCAAAAGCTGGGCAGGATGTAGGCAAAGACGATGATCAGCAGGATAAAGAAGAGGCTGACCATGGCAATCCTGTTCTTCCGCAGCCGGCGCAGGCCGTCGGCCCAAAAGTTGACGCTTTCCCGCATAATGACGAGGCTTTCCTTTTCGTCGGCGGTGGCGGGGGAAAAGTCGTCGGGGGCGTATGTGAGCTCTGTTTTTTCGTTCACGGTGCTTTTCCTCCCTTCTGCTAACCCAGCTTGATGCGGGGGTCGATGACCTTGTAGAGGATATCCACAAGGACGTTGGCCAGGATCACCAGCGACGCCAGGATGATGGTGGTGCCCATAATCATGGTGTAGTCCCGGTTGGTGACAGAGGAGACAAACTCCCGCCCCAGGCCGGGGATGGTAAAGATCTTTTCCACCACAAAGGAGCCGGTCATCAGCGAGGCAAGCATCGGGCCCACATAGGCCACGATGGGGAGGATGGCGTTGCGCAGGGCGTGCTTAAAGAGGGTCTTGAAGCTGGAGAGGCCCTTGGCCTTGGCGGTGCGGATGTAATCCTGCCCCATGACGTCCAGCAGGCTGGAGCGCATCAGCCGGGTGATGTAGGCGGTGGGGTAGATGGCCAGCGCCGTCACCGGCATGATATAGGCGGAGAACTCGTTGAGGCCCATGGTGGGCAGCACCTTAAGCCAGCTGCCGAAGGTATACAGGAGCAGCACGCTGCTGATGAAGCTGGGGATGGCGATGCCGCAGGTGCCCAGCACGATGATAAAGTTATCGGCAAACCTGCCCCGGTTGTAGGCGGAGATACACCCCAGGGGGATGCCCACGCTGAGGGCCACCGCAACCGCGATGCCGGCCAGCCGGGCAGAGACCGGGAACTTGGAGAAGATGATATCCGACACGGTACGCCCCCGCTGCCGCAGGCTGAAGCCCATATCCCCGTGGAGGAAGTCGGACATATAGGTAAAGTACCGCTGATGCAGCGGCTTATCCAGCCCGAACTTTGCGGCCAGGGCCTCCTGGGCCGCCTTGCTGATGGATTTTTCTGCCACAAAGGGGCCGCCGGGGACCAGGTTCATCAGAAAGAAGGTCAGCGTCGCCACGATGAAGACGCTCAGGATTCCCATGGCGATACGCTTTAGAATATATTTGCTCAACCGCGTCACGCTCCTTGCTTATGCCGGCCACACCGGGTACCTGCCGCATAATCTTGATATTTTATTGTGATATGATACCACAGTAAAGCTGTTTTGGTCAAGGCAAAATGCCGGTTTTGCCGGAATTTCGCCAATTCTGCCATGAAAAGGACAGGTTGGACCTGTAATTTTTATGGGGATGGTCAATTCTGACAGGTGTTTTTTCGGAGAAAATCGTTTTCCCGGGGTGTACTGGTGTATTTTGATGAGGGACATTTTGGGGGGATTGCTTCGTCTCCAGAGATATTGCTTTAGGTTTCTTGCTTTTTTCAGGAGGGCTTTTGGGGGCTTGTCTTAGGAGGGGACACCCGCCCCCACAACGAAACGGAGCAACAGAGCGGCAAACAAAGCACCCACGCTCCCCCCGCAGGGAATCGAAATCCGCCGGAGGCACCTTAAAAACAGCAGGCACCTTTCGCAAAAGGATAGATAAGCTGCGAACGGACAGGCTCTTACGCCGGTGGTCCCAAAATGCGCCCGCCTCCAGCGCCTACGGCGCGCGGCGGGCTGTTTTGGGGAGAAAGCGGCTACTCCTAACCCCGGCCGCGGTT
>JAAWGY010000194.1 GCA_022795575.1 Angelakisella sp.
CAAGGAATCCTTGGTGGATTCCGAGCATTTTCGACGTAGCCAAGCCCCCTTCCCCTGTAGAAAAAGACGGGTGCGGCGACTTTAGGGACACGCCTTAGGACTCCAGACAGTTGCAAGGGTGTTGCATATAAAGTAAGGCCCCCTGCAAAGCAGAGGGCCGGGTAGGGACTGCCCGCAGGGGCAACCCCCGATCGTTTCTTGACACTTTAGATGTATTTCAGTTCCTGTTCGTAGCAGCTGCTTTTGCCTAAGCGGGGGAAAAAGTGTGAAAAGGGGGGCCCGGAGGGCCCCCCTTTTCGCGTAGAGCGAGCGTAGCGAGCGGATAACCCCGCCGCAGCGGGCACCAAAAAAAAAGACCAGTCCGCAGACTGGTCTTTTTCTTTGGTGCGCCCGACTGGATTCGAACCAGCGGCCTTCCGGGTCGGAGCCGAACGCTCTATCCAACTGAGCTACGGACGCAAATACCCACTTGGGGGGAACCCCCGCCGAAGGTACTTACACATTATACTGTACTTTCCGTCGTTTGGCAAGGGCTTTTCCAGAAAAACTTTTACAAAAATTCCGGCAGCCCTGGTCCCGCAGAAAATACCACGCTCCGGCCCCCTCCCCCGGCCCCCCGCCTCAAAAGCTCTCCAGGGCCGTCAGATCATAGGGGGTGCCCTGGTAGACACAGTTGAGCCAGTTGACATACAGGAGGTTGGCGTGGCCCCGCCAGCGAAAGACCGGCTCCCGGGCCGGATCGTCCTGGGGGTAGTACCCCGACGGCGGGGCGATGGGCAGCCCCCGGGCCAGATCCCGGTGGTACTCCCCGGACAGGGTGTCCCGGTCGTACTCCGAGTGGCCGGTGACAAACACCTGCCGCCCATCCCGCCGGGCGGCGATGTACAGCCCTGCCTGGGGGGAATCGGCCAGCAGCTCCAGGGCGGGGCAGCGGCGCACCTCGGCAAGGTCCACCGTGGTGTGGCGGGAGTGGGGGGCCAAAAACTCTTCGTCAAAGCCCCGGGCCAGGGGGTGGTTGGGCTGGAGGGTGCGGTGGGCAAAGATGCCGAAGAGCTTTTGGGGCAGGGGGCGCTTTTGGATGCCGTAGTGGTAGAAAAGCCCCGCCTGGGCCCCCCAGCAGATGTGGAAGGTGCAGTAAACGTGGGTCTTGCTCCAGGCCATGATCTCGGTCAGCTCCTGCCAGTAATCCACCTCTTCAAAAGGCAGCTGCTCCACCGGCGCCCCGGTGATGATAAGCCCGTCGTACCGCTCCTCCCGCAGCTGGGAGAAGGGCCGGTAAAAGTGGAGGAGGTGCTCCGCCGCGGTGTTCCGGGACTGATGGCCGGAAACCTGCATCAGCTGGATATCCACCTGGAGGGGGGAGTTGCCCAGCAGCCGCAGCAGCTGGGTTTCTGTCTCGATTTTTTTTGGCATCAGGTTCAGGATAGCAATCCGCAGCGGACGGATGTCCTGCCGGGCGGCCCGGTCCTCCCGCATAATAAAGATGTTCTCCTGCTCCAGCACCGATACCGCAGGCAGGGCGTTGGGTACCCGGATGGGCATGGGCTTCCCTCCTCCGAATAAAATACTCCCGTTGGGTCGGTATTTAGTATAGAATAATCGCCGGCAAAAATCAACCGCCTTGTGGGAGTCTTTGATGCCGAAGCTGGCGGCACTGGATCCTTTTGTGCGGTGCCTTGTACCGCCAAAAGACAAGGCTTTTGGGCCTTCCTTATTTTTTTCTCTTTTCTATAGACAAACGGCAAAAGCTGTGGTATCCTATGCCTATTGTCATTGTGTCAAACCCTGTCCGTTTCCCCATCCGGGGGAGCGGCCGCTTTTTCATAAGGAGGTTTTCGGAATGGAGGAGCAAGCCCTTCCCGCACAGAACAGCATCACCAGCGGCGTCATCTGGAAGACGCTGCTTTCCTTCTTTTTTCCCATTTTGTTGGGGACCTTTTTCCAGCAGCTTTACAACACCGCCGATGCCGTGATTGTGGGGCGGTTTGTGGGCAAGGAGGCCCTGGCCGCGGTGGGCGGAGCCACCAGCACCCTCATCAACCTTTTGGTGGGGCTGTTTGTGGGTATCTCCTCCGGCGCGGCGGTAGTCATCTCCCAGCTCTACGGCGCCCGGGACAGCGACGGCACACAGCGGGCCGTCCACACCACCATGGCCTTTGCGCTGGCGGGGGGATTTGCCCTCATGATTATCGGCTGGATCATCTCCCCCATGGCCCTGGTCGCCATGAACACCCCTGCCGATGTCCTTCCCCACTCCATCACCTATATCCGAATCTACTTTTTGGGCATCATCGCCAACTTTATCTATAACATGGGCTCCGGCATTCTCCGGGCGGTGGGGGATTCCCGCCGGCCCCTGTACTTCCTGATGGCTTGCTGCCTGGTAAACATTGTTCTGGATATCCTTTTGGTGGTCTACATCCCCCTGGGGGTGCTGGGGGTTGCCCTGGGGACCTTCTTTTCCCAGATCATCAGCGCGGTGCTGGTGATTCTCTCCCTTACCCGCACCACCCAGATATACCACCTGAAGCCGCGGCAGATCGCCTTTGATCCCACAATGCTGGGGCGTATTGTGGTAATCGGCCTGCCGGCGGGGCTCCAGAGCGTGATGTACTCCATCTCCAACATCATCATCCAGTCCAGCATCAACACCTTTGGTGTTGATGCCGCCGCGGCCTGGACCGCTTACGGCAAGATTGACGGCTTCTTCTGGATGATTATGGGTGCCTTTGGTGTTGCCATCACCACCTTTTCGGGCCAGAACTTCGGGGCGGGGCGGTACGACCGCATTCACAAAAGCGTATGGGTCTGCATGGGGATGTCCGCCGGGACGGCCATCTTCCTCAGCGTTGCCCTCTTCTTTGGCGGCGGGGTTATCTACCGTCTTTTTACGCCGGACGCCGCTGTGGTGGAGCAGGGGATGGTGATCCTCCGCCTGCTGGTTCCCACCTATATTACCTACATTGCCATCGAGATCCTGTCCGGGGCGATGCGTGGCACCGGGGATTCCATTATTCCCATGATGATTACCTGTGTGGGGATCTGTGTTCTGCGGGTTGCCTGGATTATGGTGGCGGTGCCGCAGTGGCGGGATATCCGCTGTGTCTGCCTCAGCTATCCGATTACCTGGAGCACAACCTCCATCTGTTTTTTGGTTTACTACTTCCAGGGCGGCTGGCTGCGGCGGCGCATTGCTGCGCAGCGGCAGCAGCTGGCTGGCGGGGGCGGGGAGCAGGCGGGGCAGGGGGCTGAGTGACGGGCCGGGGCGGCGGTGGTTAAGGGGTTGGGCCGGTGGGCCCAAAATGTGCCTGCTGCCCGCCAGCAAACGAAGCGGCCTGTCCCACAGGTTGTGCCAGCCCGGGCTACCGGGCGGGCACAACCTGTGGGACAGGCTGCTTCCTTCCCCCCACCCCCCTGTTCCAACAAAAATCTTCCGCACCCGCAACCATCCCCCCGTTTTATCGGGTATACTGGTGAAGGACAAAAAAGAAAGGAGGCCCCTCCCATGGATGATGAAGCCATCGTCGCCCTGTACTGGCAGCGGGACGAAACCGCCATCCAGGAAACCCAGCAAAAGTACGGCGCCTACCTCGCCAAAATCGCCAGGCAGATCCTCCCCAGCCGGGAGGACGGCGAGGAAAGCGTCAACGATACCTACCTGAAGGCCTGGAACTCCATCCCACCCCACCGCCCCGGTGTGCTGGCCACCTACCTGGGGCGGATCGTCCGGCAGCTGTCGATTGACATCCTCCGGCGGCAGCACCGGGAAAAACGGGGCGGATCAGAGTACACCCTCTCCCTCACCGAGCTGGAGGACTGCATCTCCGGCGGGGACAGCACTCGGGAAGAGGTGGAGCTGTCCCTTTTGGGGGAGTGCATCACCGGCTACCTCCGAGGACTGCCCCCGGATACCCGCACCCTGTTTATAGAGCGGTATTGGTTTTTGGACCCGGTGCGGGAGATCGCCGCCCGCCGGGGCCTCAGCGAGGCGGGAGCCAAAAGCGCCCTCTACCGGGCGCGCCAGGGGCTGCTGGCCCACCTAAAAAAGGAGGGATTTCAAGAGTGAAACCGGAACAGCTTAGCGATGCCTTAAACCACCTGCCCGATGACCTCCTCCAGGAGGCGGAGCAGTCCCGGCAGCGGCGCCACCGCCGCCCCGGGTGGCAGCGGTGGGGTGCCCTGGCCGCCTGCCTGGCCCTGGCGGCGCTGGCGGGAAGCCGCCTTCTCCCCTGGCAGACCACCCCCCAGCCCGGCGACTCCCCACGGCCCGGCTCCTCCGGACCCAGCCAGCCCCAGCCCGGCGGCCAGCTGCCGTTGCTCACCATCGGCGGGGAGAGTACGAACAGCAGGGGCTTTGAGGGCTACCTGGCCCTGGATATCTCGGAGCTGGGCGGCGCCAACCCCTGGACCGAGGAGGCCGAGGTGAAGTACCTCCCCGTCTACCAAAACCCCCTGACCTATAACGAGCAACACCAGGCCCAGGGGGCGGACTGGGAGCAGATGCGGGCCCTGCTGCTCCGGGTGGCCGGGGAGCTGGGGCTGGATACCGATGCCCTTACCGTTGACGACAATGCCCCGGACGAGAGCTACCAGCAGGCCATCCGGGATAAATTCGCCGCCGTGGGGGATGCCGTCCCGGAGGGCTACTTTGACCCCACCGCGTTGACCATCCAGGGGGAGGGCGTCCAGGTAGAGGTGGACCAGACACTTACCGCCACCATCCGCTTTGAGCCGCCGGTGGCGCTGCCGCCGGAGCTGAATTTTACCCACTACGCCAGCCGGGAGGAGAAAAAGGCGGCGGCGGACTGGCTGGCGGAGCGGTACAGCGGGCTGCTCTCCGGCATGGAGAAGCCGGTACTGGACCAGGGGATGGGGGACCGGAACATCTACAGCCAGCAGAGCTTTGACGTGGAATACTACGACGGGGCGGGCTCGCTGGAGGAGCAGATGGTCAGCTACAGCTTTTACCGCACCGCCTTCTACTGCGACGACAACGGCGAGCTTTTCCTGGCCCGTGTTTATGCCCCGGACCTCTCCCAAAAGTTGGGGGACTACCCCATCATCACCGCGGAGGCGGCCAGGGAGCTGCTGCTGGCGGGGCACTACGCCACCTCGGTCCCCTGCGCCCTGCCAGGGGAGGAGTCCATCGCCAAGGTGGAGCTGGTTTACCGCGCCGGCACCTATGAGCAGGTCTGGCTGCCCTACTACCGCTTTTTGGCGGAGCTGCCAAAGGAGCTGGGGCCGGCGGATCCGGCGCTGAAGGACTACGGCGCCTACTATGTCCCGGCGGTGGAGGGAAAGTATATTGCCAATATGCCTACCTATGACGGGGGCTTTAACAAATAAGAACCTGTATTCATAACCGGATGATGCAGGCAGGACAAGGGATTTTCCCGCCCTGCAAGGCAAAAAACCGCAGCAATACTTGGTGTATTGCAA
>JAAWGY010000195.1 GCA_022795575.1 Angelakisella sp.
CAGGCGCTAAGAGCCGCCTGCGGCGGTTGCGCCTGGACGCGCCTGCGGGCGCAGTAACGCGGCAGGGCGGGAAAAGACCTGGCCTGACTGCGTCAGACGATTGTGAATACAGGTTCTAAGCAAACGGCCGCCTGTCTTACCCCAGGGTCAGCACCTGGCCCGGATCCACCGCCTTGCCGTCCTTCATCAGGGAGAGGTGCAGGTGGGGCTCCGCCGAGATCTCCGCCGGGATGTCCCCCAGGGTGCCGATCTCCTGGCCAGAAACCACCTGCTCCCCAGCCTTGATGCCCTCCTTGACCGCAAGGCCGCTGTAGCAGGAGGTGTACCCGTCGGGATGCTCCACCTGTACCATCCCGCCCCAAAGGGCGTCGTTGGTGACAGACACCACCTTGCCGTCCCCAATGGCCCGGACCGCCGCCCCCTTCTCCCCCTGGAGGTCGATGGCGTCGTGGGTCCGCCAGACGTTGAGTGTCTTGTTTTTGACCAGCTGCCCGCCGCTGTAGGGGTTAATCACCTTGCCCCCCTCCAAGGGCAGCGTATAAACAAAGGTCTGCTGCTCTGGCTGCGGCACGGGCGCGGCGGCATCCTCTGCGGAACCAGAGGAGGGCGCGGGCACCGAGAAGGAGGGCTGCGCAGAGGAAGAGGAGGGCGACGGCTTTTCGGTATTGGTGATAGGCTTCTGCGCGTCCTCCGCGCTGCTGCTTGAGGGCGCCAACGGCGCCGTGGACGAACTGCTCCATTGTGGCTTCTCCTCCCCGCTTACTCCCTGCTCCACGATCTGGCGGTTGTTCTGCTCGATGCTGTCCAGTGTCCGGGAGGCGGTGGCCCAGGCTGCCGCTGTAGCCCCTACAATGCACACCGCCAGGGCGATGTAGAACCCCTTGTCCTTCAAAAACCGGATGACTGTATTTTTGTTTCCCATGGCAATAACGCTCCTTTTCTCCGCTGTGCGCCGGAAGCTGTTGCTTTTTTTCGGCCCGTTCCCTGCACAGTGTTTGGGGCGGGCTTCTCAAAGGCTATTTTTACCTCTTGGGGGCGGTTTATGCAGGGGGGGATGGCCGGGGGGAGATTTCCGCAGGAGGGAGAAGCCGTCCCGGCGGAAGAGCCGGAGGGCGGACCGCGCCTCCCGCAGGGCTGTCAGGGCCACCAGCACCCCGAAGATCCGGGAGAGGTGCTCCCCCGGGAGCCTCCCGGCCAGGGCGATCCCCCCCAGCAGCCCCAGCACCCCGCCCCCGGCTACCGGCAGGGCGGCGGGGAGCTCCACAAGGCCGTTTTTCCGGTGGAGCACCAGGCTAAGGGCGGCGATGGGCAGGAAAAAGGTGAGGTTGACGCCCTGGGCGGCAAGCTGCCCGGTGCCGGTAAGGGCCAGGTAGAGCAGCAGCACCCCGCCGCCCCCCAGGCCCATGGCCCCGAGGGTGCCGGCGGCAAAGCCGGCCAGCGCGGCGGCAAGCAGGTGGAGGGAAGGGGACATCCGGGACACTCCTTTCTACCAAAGATGGAGGAGGCGGGCGGCGGACCAGAGGAGCAGGGCGGCAAAGACCACCTTCACCCAGGCGGTGTTGAGCCGCGGAAGAAGCGCCGCCCCGGCGGCGGCCCCCAGCAGCCCGCCGGGGAGGTAGGGGAGGGCCTCCGCCGGGGAAAACCAGCCCCGGTACCAGTAGAGGCCGGCGCTGAGCACCGAAAGGGGGAGGATAATGGCCAGGCTGGTGGCGTGGCTTTTTTGGGGGGGCAGGCCGTTGTGTTCCAGCAGGGGTACGGTGAGCATCCCGCCCCCCGCCCCCAAAAGGCCGTTGAGGAACCCCACGGCAACGCCCCCCAGCAGGGGGAGGAGGGAAGGTCTTTTCATTGCGGATTCACCACCCTTCAGTCGTTATTCTGTGGATAGTCTTTGTAACAGCATTGGAGGAAACGGGGGGATTTATGCGGGGCGGGGCCCCTTTTGCACCACCCGGGCCCCAAAAGGGCAAAAAAAGAAACAGGGCCTGTGCACCTTGGCACAAGCCCTGTCCGAAAAGCGCTTGCCTGCATCCCGGCCAAAAGCGCCAGGCCCCATGGGGACCTTGGCGGCGCTGTGGGCAGGATCGGTGGTGTTAGTCGTGGGGGTTCTCGGCTTCCTCGATGGCGTCAGCGGGGCTCACGCCGCTGTACATCACCTTCATAAGGCCGGGGAAGTAGCGGTCCATCATGCTGTAGCCGCAGCCCACCTGCCGGTCGATAACCTCCTGGTCCAGGTCGATATCGCCGCAGAAGTTGGTGACTTTGTAGCGGACCTCGCCGTCAGAGAAATCCAGCTCAAAGTTGCCGATGGTGAGGGCGTAGTTGGCCCGGGTCAGGTACTCCGCAACACGCAGGCGGGCCTCCTCCGGCACCTTCACCGGGCTGATGGAGTACACCGTAAAGCCCTCGTCACCGCGGCCTACCACGATGGTCCGGCAGTTTTCCAGCTGCTTGGTGCGCATTCCCATACGGATGATTTCGTCGCCATCCTGGTCGCTCTCCTCATAGCTGTAGTTCCAGTGTGCGTCGTCAAAATTCCTGCGGATGGCGTCCATGATCTTAGACATAAGCGTTGTTCTCCTTCTTTGTCAAAAAATCTATCTCTCTCCGCAGCCAGGACCGTGTGTCCCGGCCGCGGGGCGGGATTCATAATTTATTCGCCCTCGGCACGCATGGCCTTGGCTTCCTCGATTACCGCAGCCTCCAGCTGCTGGGGCAGCTGCTCGTACCGCTCAAAGGTAAGGGTAAAGTCCCCCCGGCCCTGGCTGATGGAGCGCAGGATGATGGAAAAGTCCAGCATCTCGCTCATAGGCACCTCGGCCTGGATCTCCTGGTAGCCGCCGCTCAGGGGGTTCATCCCCAGCACCCGGCCCCGGCGCTTGTTCAGCTCGCCGATGATATCCCCGGTGTTGGCGTCCGGCACGGTGACGGAAAGGCTGCCGATGGGCTCCAGCAGCACCGGCCCCGCCATGGGCAGGCCGGCCTTGTAGGCCAGGGAGGCGGCGGTCTTAAAGGCCATTTCGGAGGAATCCACCGGGTGGTAGGAGCCGTCCACCAGCGTGGCCTTAAGGCCCACCACCGGGTATCCGGCGATGGTGCCCTGGCGAACACATTCCTGGAGGCCCTTTTCTACCGCCGGGAAGAAGTTTTTGGGCACCGAGCCGCCGAAGACGTTCTCCTCAAAGACCAGCCCCTCGCTGTCGCAGGGCTCAAACTCGATCCAGACGTCGCCAAACTGCCCGTGGCCGCCGGACTGCTTCTTGTGCCGGCCCTGGACCTTTACCTTTTTGCGGATGGTCTCCCGGTAGGCGACGCGCTGCTTGCCCAGGGTGATTTCGATGCCGAATTTGTTCTTCAGCTTGCTGACGATCACATCCAGGTGCTGCTCCCCAAGGCCGGAGAGAAGCTGCTGGCGGGTCTCGGTGTTGTTCTCGAAGCCCACGGCGGGGTCCTCCTCCATCAGGCGGAGAAGGGCCTGGGCGATTTTGCCCTCGTCCCCCTTGCCCTTGAGCTCGATGGCCATGGTGAGGCTGGGCTTGGGGAAGGGGGCCTTTTCAAAGAGCACCAGCCGCTTGGGGTCGCAGAGGGAATCCCCGGTGACGGCCTCGGCCAGCTTGCAGACCACCCCGATATCCCCGGCGGCGATACCGTCGGTGTCCTCCTGCTTTTTGCCCCGGATGGTGACGATCTTGCCCATCCGCTCCGGCACGCCGGCCCGGACGTTGGTGGGGGTGGAGGCGGTGGTCAGCTTGCCGGCCACCACCTTGACGTAGGACATCTTGCCCACAAAGGGGTCGGCCACCGTCTTAAAGACAAAGGCGGCCAGGGGGTCCTCGGCCCTGCAATCCAGGTACAGCTCCTCCCCGCCGGGGGTCTTCACCTGCTCGCCGGCGTTATCGGCGGCGGAGGGCAGGATGGTGACGATGGCGTTGAGAAGGGGGTTGATGGCCTCGGTGGTGATGGCGGAGCCGCAGAACACCGGTGCGATGGCGCCGGAGCGGACACCCTGCAAAAGGCCCTTGCGGATCTCCTCCTGGGTGAACTCCTCGCCGGAAAAGAACTTATCCATCAGCTCGTCGGAGGTTTCGGCCACCGCCTCCTTGATGTCGTCCTTCAGGGCGTTGACCATCCCGGCGGCGCCGGCGGGGATCTCCACGTTGGTTTTGCTGCCGTCGGCGGCATAGGAGAAAGCCCGGTCGTCCAGCAGGTCGATGTAGCAGACCACCTTGTGGTCCTCCACATAGGGCACCACCATGGGGCAGGCGCTGGTACCAAAGGCGGCGTGGAGGCCCTCCATCACCTTATGGAAGTCGGCGTGCTCGGTATCCATCTTGTTGATGTAAAAGAGCTTTGCCTTGCCCAGCTGGGTGGCCAGCTTATAGGCCTTCTCGGTACCCACGTTGACGCCGGACTTGGCGGAGACGACAATCAGGACGCTTTCGGCGGCCCGGATGCCCTCGCTCATCCCCACGGCAAAGTCGAAGAGGCCGGGGCAGTCGATGAGGTTCACCTTGTTGTCCTTCCACTCCAGGGGGGCCACGGCGGAGGATACCGAGACCTTGCGCTTGATCTCCTCCTGGTCGCAGTCGCACACAGTGTTGCCGTCGGCGGTCCGGCCCAGCCGGTCGGTTGCGCCGGCGCGGTAGAGCATTGCCTCGGCAAGGGAGGTTTTTCCGCTGCCGCCGTGGCCGGCGATGGCGACGTTCCTGATTCTGTCCGCCGTGTATTGTTTCATGGTATGGCGTGCCCCTTTCTGTTCCCCTGTTTGGGGGATATTCTGAAAAGAAAACCGCATTAGGGAAAGACAAAAATCCCTAACCTTGTCAGCGATTTCGACACAAAACGCCCCTTGGGCCAAAAGTGCCTTAGTACAATTATACATAATCCGGCGGACAATAGCAACCACTTCTTTCCGGGATAGAGTTGCGCGGGTTGCCAAAATCGGGGCGGTTTTTTTGTGCAAAAAGGCAATCGGGGGGATTTAACTATCTCCTCCTCCCCTGGGCGGTGCCGGGAAACGGCCCTGTATCGCTGCCAATATCCCCCGGGCGGCAGCCCTGTCCTGCGGCCCAAGGGCTCATATTCTGCATCCCGCCGGCAAATACTAAGAGCCTATTCAGCATCTCTTGGTGCGCCGAATGGACGGGTATTTTTTCGTCCTGCAAGGCAAAAAACCGCAGCAATACTTGTTGTATTGCAAGGTTTTTTCCAGTCGCTAAGAGCCGCCTACGGCGGTTGCGCCTGGACGCGCCTGCGGGCGCAGTAACGCAGCGGGGCGGGAAAATCCCTGTCAAGGCGGCGTGCTGGGAGATGCTGAACAGGCTCTAAGAACCTGTATTCATAACCGGATGATGCAGGCAGGACAAGGGATTTTCCCGCCCTGCAAGGCAAAAAACCGCAGCAATACTTGGTGTATTGCAAG
>JAAWGY010000196.1 GCA_022795575.1 Angelakisella sp.
CTTGCAATACACCAAGTATTGCTGCGGTTTTTTGCCTTGCAGGGCGGGAAAATCCCTTGTCCTGCCTGCATCATCCGGTTATGAATACAGGTTCTTATTCGGGTCCTGCCCGCCGTCAGCCGCTCTCAGTACCGGTTAAAGCAGGCGAAGATCTCCTGGGGACGGGGCAGCGCCAAGCCGGCGGGAACCACCCTTTCGCCGCAGACAGCCCCCAGGCCCTTCTCCTCTATCACCCTTTGCAGCCCCGCTACCACCTCCGCGATGCTGCGGCCGGAGAGGTTCTCCCGGGCGTAGCGCACCATATAGGCCAGCGCCTGGGTCTGCTCCCCATCCACCAGCTGCTCCAGATACCGCAGGTCCAGCTCCCGCTCCCCTACGGTAAAGGTGGTTTTGCCAAACCGCTTTACCTTCAGCCGCTCCTGCCGGAAGCTATCCCCCCGGTAGCTTTTGCGGGTCTGGCTGGATCCGGAAAGGTCTATTTTCCGCTGCCCCGCCGGCAGGCGGAAGCCCGGCGCCGTAAGCACCGGCACCGGCCTGTCCTTCAAGGCAGCCCGGACGCTGCCGGTAATGTCCCGGGTGTGGTAGGCGTCCATCTGGATCACGGTATCGGCGGCGTGAAAGTAGGCCCCGCAGCTGCCCACCACCAGGATCAGCGATACCCCCGCCCTTTGGTAGAGGTCCACCGCCCGCTCCAGGAAGGGGGTGATGGGCTCCTGCTCCCGGGCGATGACCGCCTGCATCAGCTCGTCCCGGACCATAAAGTTGGTGGCGGAGGTGTCCTCGTCCATCAGGAGCAGGCGGCTCCCCGCCTCCAAAGCCTCCACGATGTTGGCCGCTTGGGAGGTGCTGCCGCTGGCGTCCAGGGTGGAAAACCGGGTGGTGTCCCGGCCGCTGGGCAGGTGGTTGATGAAGAGGGAGATGTCGGTGCCCGTCACCTTGCGGCCGTCCTCCGCCCGGATCTTGACGGCGGCGGCGTCGGTGATGACATACTCCCGCCCGTCCCCGGCCACGTGGTCGTACACCCCCCGCTCCAGCGCCTTTAGCAGGGTGGATTTGCCGTGATAGCCTCCCCCGGCAATGAGGGTGATGCCCCGGCGGATTCCCATCCCCCGGGTGGCCCCCCGGTGGGGCAGCGTCAGCGTCACCGCC
The DNA here is from genome assembly GCA_022795575.1 of Angelakisella sp. Taxonomy (GTDB): domain Bacteria; phylum Bacillota; class Clostridia; order Oscillospirales; family Ruminococcaceae; genus Angelakisella. Next base: position 1,150 of record JAAWGY010000196.1, read on the forward strand.
ATGGTGTCCGGCGCCCGGAAAGGCACCGCATCCTTCATGGGCCGGTCGGAGGTCCCGCTTTCCCGGGGCAGGACGGCGCCATCCGCCACAAAGGCGGCCAGCCCCAGCCGCTCCAGCTCCTGCCGGATAAACCGCTGGTCCTCCGCCAGGGCCACCACCCGGTCCAGCTCCCCCTTGGGGGTGTTGGCGTAAAGGAGGCTCTGGTCCACGCAGACGGGGATGAAGTCGAACAGGATCTTCTCCAGCTCCCGGGCGTTGATGGTACGGCCGTTGGCGGGAAAGCCCACCTCAAACCGCAGGGTGATTTCCCCCGCCCTCACCTGGCAGTCGGTGCGGGTCAAAATCTCCTGGCCAGGGCGGTTTACCGCCAGAACGCCGCTTTTGCCGGAGCCCTTGGCCTGGTGGGAAAACCGCCCCGCCTGGCCGGCAAACCGCCGCAGGAGGTAGTCCTCCAGGGCCACCCGGCACCAGGGCTGCTGCCAGCTGCCGGCGGGGAAGCCCGCCTCCCGGGCCCCCACCGTCACGCTAAGCTGGGAGGGGGCGGCAAAGGGATCCCCCTGCACGTGGTCGATGTTCAGGGTATACCGGCCAAAGGACCAGCTCCCCCCCAGGGATTTGTAGGCGGGGTAGCTTTTGTGGTCGATGGCCCGCAGCTCGCTGCGCAGCTGTTCCGATGTCTTCATGGCGTCTTCTCCTCCTCCGGGGCTTTGGGGGCCTCCGGCCCCAGCCTTTCGGCAACAAATCCGGCAAAATGCCGGTAGCTGTACCCCGCCGGCCGGTCCCCGCCCCCTATGGCGTTAAAAAAGCAGCTGGGAATCTCCCCCTCTTTTAGATTCTTGCTGACGCAGGGGGTACAGCCCTTGTCGTGGTTTTTGGGGTGCAGGGGGCAGGCGGTATCGGCACAGCTGCAAAAATGGCTCACGCCAGCCCGCCAGCCAGCTTGGCGGCGGTGATGGTGTTGCGCATCAGCATGGTGATGGTCATGGGGCCCACCCCACCGGGTACCGGGGTGATGTATCCCGCCTTGGGCTCCACCGAGGCAAAGTCCACGTCGCCGCAGAGCTTGCCGTTTTCGTCCCGGTTCATCCCCACATCGATGACCACCGCCCCCTCCTTGACCATACCGGCGGTGACAAACTTGGCCTTGCCGATGGCCACGATGAGGATATCCGCCCGGCGGGCCGTTTCCGCCAGGCTTTGGGTGCGGCTGTGGCAGATGGTGACGGTGGCGTTTTGGTGGAGCATCAGCATGGCCATGGGCTTGCCCACAATGTTGCTGCGGCCGATGACCACGCACTCCTTGCCCTCCACCGCCACGCCGGTGGAGCGGATCAGCTCCATCACCCCGGCGGGGGTGCAGGGGAGAAAGCGGTAGCTGCCCTGGACGATGCGGCCCACATTTTGGGCGTGGAAGGCGTCCACGTCCTTTTCCGGGGCGATGGCGGCGATGACCGCCTCCTCCCGAATCTGCCGGGGCAGGGGCAGCTGGACCAGGATACCGCTGACCTCCTCCCGGCGGTTCAGCTCCTCGATGAGCCCAAGCAGCGCCTCCTGGGTGGTATCCGCCGGCAGCAGGTGGTTTTCCGACCGGATGCCCAGCTCCTCGCAGGCACGTATCTTGTTGCGCACATAGACCTGGGAGGCGGGGTCCTCCCCCACCAGCACCACCGCCAAACCGGGGGTGATGCCCTTCTCCTTCAGCGCCTCCACCTCCGCCTTCATCTCCTGGCGGAGCCGGGCGGATACCGCCTTCCCATCAATCAACTTTGCCATATGCTCCTCCTTCCCGTCCCACAGAGCCTATTCAGGGTCTCCCGGTGCGCCGAATTGGCAGGGATTTTTGTGTCCTGCAAGGCAAAAAACCGCAACAATACTTGCTGTATTGTAAGGTTTTTTAACGCCGCAGGGCGCAAAAAGACCTGCCAAGGCGGCGTGCAGGGAGATCTTGGATAGGCTCTAAGGGCGTGCTGTCACTTGGCCGTATTCTCCGGGGTCTCCGTCTCTTCCCCGCCGTTGGGGGCGTTTTCCACAACCTCCCCGGCGTCCTTGTCGGAGGCTTTCTCTGTCTCCTTGATGCTTTCTGTAGAGGCTTCTTCTGCCTCCCCGGCGCTTTCCGTGGAGGTTCCTTCCGCCTCCCCGGCGCTCTCTGTGGAGGCTTCTTCCGCCTCCCCGACGCTTTCCGTGGAGGCTTCTTCCGCCTCCCCGGCGCTCTCTGTGGAGGCTTCTTCCGCCTCCCCGGCACCTTCCGGGGAGGGTCCTGTCCCCTCGCAGCCGTCTGCCGTGGAAACCACTACGTCATCCCCACTGTCACCTGACAATGGCTCATCGCCCGCGGGGGCATCCCCGCCGCCGCCGCCGTTTTTGGATAGTTCGGCGTCTACTTTTGCCATGCGCTGGCGGCTGGCCTCGGTGTCCACATAGAGGACGGCGGGGACCTTGCGGGTGCGGAGCCAAAGGACCGCCATCAGCAGCACCGAGCCGGCGCAGAGGGCCAGGGCCAGCAGCTGGCTTACCCGGTAGCTGCCCAGCATCAGGCTATCGGTGCGCAGGCCCTCGATGAAGAACCGCCCCAGGCCGTACCACGCCATGTACCCAAGGCTCACCTGGCCGTCGTACCTCCGCCGGGGGGTGAGGACAAAGGCCAGCAGCAAAAAGCCCAGGAGGTTCCAGACAAACTCATAGAAGAAGGTGGGGTGCACCGGCACGGTGGGGTCCACCAGCATCCCCTGGGCGGCAAGGGTATCCGCCATGTTAAAGAGGTACCGGGAGATGGTGTCGGAGGTCATCCCCCAGGGGAGGGTGGTGTTGCTGCCGAAGGCCTCGCAGTTAAAGAAGTTGCCCCACCGCCCCACCGCCTGGGCCAGCAGCAGCCCGGTAAGGCCGCCGTCCAGCACCGGCAGGAAGGGTGTCTTCTTCACCCTACAGGCAATCCAGCCCACCACCACCGCGCCGATGACGCCGCCATAGATGGCAAGGCCCCCCTCCCGGAAGGCGAAGATTTTTAGGAGGTTGTCCCGGTACATCTCCCACTGGAAGATGACAAAGTAGGCCCGGGCCCCCACCACCCCGCCGATGACCGCCCAAAGGAGGACGTCCAGCCCGTCGTAGGGGTGGATGCCCAGGCTGCGGGCCCGGAGGTGGAAGTAGTACATCCCCACCAAAAAGCCCAACGCAAAGGTGATGCCGTACCAGTAGATGTTGTAGCTGCCGATAGAAAAGGCCACCCGGCTAACCTCAAAGCTGAGGCCCAGGCCGGGGAAGCTGATAATCTCTGCCATACGCCAATGACTTCCTTTCTTGTCGCCTGGCCAGACCGTCAGATTTACCGGCCCGGACAGGCTCTTGTCCCTGCCCCGTCACATGGGGTTTATCACCGAAAGGGCGCTGTACCGGGGGTCAAAGTCCTCCTCCAGCCGCCGGGTCAGCTCGGGCAGGGTCAGCTCCTTTACCGCCCCCAGCAGGTCGTAGAGGTTTTCCATCCCGGCAAAGTGGGTAAGGGTCAGCAGCCCCGCCACCGAGTCCACCCGGCTGAACATCCCGATGTACCGCCCGTAGGTGGCCTTTTTGCAGCGGCGGAAGGCCTCCGGATCGATGCCCTGGGCCCGCAGCCGGCCAATCTCCTCCCGGATGGCCTCGGCCACCCTTTTGGGCTCCCGGCTCTCGCCGCCGTACATACAGACAAAGTAGTCCCGCCCCGCCAGCACCTCGTATTCAAAGGTGCCGTTGATGAGCCCCCCATCGTAGAGGCGGCGGTAAAGGGGGCTGCTCTCGCCGCAGAGGATCTCCAGGAGGATTTCGTCCGCCGTCTGGCGCCGGAGGTTTGCAAGGCTGTCCCCGCCCTCCCCCTTAAAGCCCAACTGGAAGAGGGGGGTGGAGACCGAAAGGGCCTGCTCGGCGTAGGCGGTGACGATCTCCCGGGGCTCCGGGGCCCTGCGCCACTGGATGCTGACCTCCTCCCCCGGCTTGAGGATGCGGTCCGCCGTTTCGATGACCGTCTCGGGCCGGAAGTTTCCCGCCACCGTCAGCACCATGTTGCCCAGGCTGTAGAAGGTGTGGTAGCACCGGTAGAGCAGGTCGGCGGAGATCTCCGCGATGGACTCGGTGGTGCCGGCGATGTCCAGCTTGACGGGGTTGACATGGTAGAGGGCCCCCAGGAGGTTAAAGAGGGAGCGCCAGCCCGGGTCGTCGTCGTACATCCGGATCTCCTGGCCGATGATGCCCTGCTCCTTCTGCACCGTCTCCGGGGTAAAGTAGGGGCGGGAGACAAAG
>JAAWGY010000197.1 GCA_022795575.1 Angelakisella sp.
AAGCGCAGGAATACGGTATGTATTTCAAGGTTTTTTGGCAAAGGCAGGCGGAAAATTTGCCGTCAAGATGCGTGCGGCGGCTATTGGTACAGCTTCTTACACTGCCCCTTCCGGGCCTCCGGGAATCAGCTGCCGTGATGGCCGTTGCAGAAGCCGCCGCTGTGGTAGCTGCCGCAGTAGTAGCCGCCGTCGTGGCTGTGGCGCCCGGCGATGTCGCAGCCCTCCACGGTGCAGAGGCCGGCGCAGTTGCCGTCGCAGAAGCCGCCGTCGTGGTGGTAGCCGCAGTAGTAGCTGCCGTCGTGGCTGTGGCGCCCGGCGATGTCGCAGCCCTCCACGGTGCAGAGGCCGGCGCAATGGCCGTCGCAGAAGCCGCCGTCGTGGGCGTAGCCGCAGTAGTAGCTGCCGTCGTGGCTGTGGCGCCCGACAATTTCGCAGCCCTCCACGGTGCAAAGGCCGACGCAGTTGCCGTCGCAATAGCCGCCCTCATGGGCGTAGCCGCAGTAAAGGACGCCGTCGTGGTAGTGGCGGCCGGCGGTGGCGCAGTCCCCGTAAGGACAGACCGGGGTGCCCTGGGGCTGTGCCGGGGCGGAGGCCTCCGGAGCCGGGGCCGGGGCCGGGGCGGACTGGTACTGCTGGGCGCTGTCCCAGCGGCCCCTTCCGTGATGCCCGCCGCCATGGCAGCCGCCGTGGGCGTAAGCAGGCACAGCGGTTATGGCCAGCAGAACGGCAGAGAGGAAGAGCGAGAGGATCTTTTTGTGGCCCATGGGAAAAACTCCTTTCCAATACACATAAATCGATAGCAGAAGGACCGGCGGAGCCGCTATCCTCCTAACATATAGCATAACACGTTCCGGGGTGAAAGGCAAGGGGGAAATGGCAAGAAAAGGAGGCATGGACAAGCCGCTCCCGCGACTTTTCCCACACGCTGCCGGGCCCGCTGTATCTTCGCAAAATGCAGGCCAGCAGGGGTTTCGGAAGGCACTCCCCAACAAACAGTATGTTAGAGGGACAAATGAGCAGGGCGAAATTTGGGCCATGGGTCGGTGCGCTCCAGGACGGACCTTTTTTCCCTGTACCTGCCCATCATTCAGCGTCTATCCCCCTATTCAACCGGGCTGTATCTTATTCATGATCCCTCAAAAAGCATATCTGAAAGAAATTGTGTAAAAGATGGTGCAGTATAAATAACCTCCATACTATCGTCCTCATGGGAGATCACAACCACCTCGGGTTCTGTGTTGTGAAACCAAAGGGCAACCAAATCACCACTATCCATTTCGCCAATGGGAAGCATATTGTTTTTTAGCCCTGCCCAATCCTCCAGGCAGTCTATGGGAAGCCGGAGTGGCATACAACCATACTCGTCAGCAGTATAAAAACAATATAAATCTGCTAACCCTGCCTGTAAATCCTCTAATAAACTTCCAAATTTACAGGTGCCACCATTGTAATTCAGCAAAAAATCGAAATAATCCTGTGGAAGTGAATATCCTAATTCTTCTTCAAACTTCTTAATATCTTTGCGCAATGGCAACACAGGTGGATACCGTTGCAATATCACCCCTGTATCAATCCCATTTAACACGATTTGTTTCATTTTACCGCTACCTTTCATGTTGACGAAATTACCTGTATCCATACCCTATTTACCGGATTGTCCGGAAGAAGTATAACATAACAGGAAATGGCCTTCAAGAGGCATCCAGAGACAGCACAGCCTCCCCCACATACGCTGCCGGGCCCGCCGTACCTTTGGGGTACAGCGGGCCCGGTATCATAGATTTGGAGGAGAGGATAGCATAATATGGTTAAGTCCGTGCCTTATGTAGCTGCGCACCGGCTGACCATCTCATCCGGCGCCTGCCGCCATCAGATGCGGATGGCGACCCGGTAGGCGGTGTGGATGGCGTCAAAGATCTTGCCCGCCTTGACGGCGTCACCGGCCAGGTAGACCTCCTTGCCGGCCGCGGCCAGCTCGTTGTACAGCCCCTGCTCCGCCTTGAGGCCCAGGGCCAGGATCACCGTGTCGGCCTCCACGACCTCCTCGCCCTTGGGGCCGGAGATCCGGGCGCCGTTGTCCAGCACCTCCTCCAGGCGGGTGTCGGTGAGGATGCGCATATCCGTCTTGGCGATCCGCTCGCTGTAGGCCAAAAAGTCGGTGACGGCCACGTCCTTCATAATCCGGGGCAGCAGCTCCACCAGGGTGACGCTGTGGCCGTTTTCGGCAAGGTCCAGGGCGGTCTCGGTGCCCACCAGGCCGCCGCCTACCACAACCACCTTCTTGCCCACCGGCTTGGCGCCGTTGATGGCGCTGAGGCAGTCCACCGCAATGGGCTTATCGACACCGGGGAGGTTGGGGATGATGGGCAGCGAGCCGGTGGCGCAGACCACCGCGTCAAACCCTTCCAGGTCGGCGGGGGCGGCTTTCTTTTGGACCACGGGGATGCCCAGCTTTTCGATGGCGGTAATCTGGTACTGCATAAAGGGCCGGATGTCCGCCTTAAACTCCGGGGTGGCGGCTTCGTGGAGCAGACCGCCCTTCTTGTCCTTTTCTTCGTAGAGGGTGACGTCGTGGCCGCGGAGGGCCAGCACCCGGGCGGCTTCCAGACCGGCGGCGCCGGCGCCCACCACCGCCACCTTCTTCTTCACCGGGGCGGGGGTGATCTTCAGCTCCCCCTCCCGGCTTACCACCGGGTTGAGGGCGCAGGTGATGGCCTTGTAGTTAAAGAAGGTGCGCTCCAGGCAGCCCTCGTTGCAGCGGATGCAGGGCCGGATGTCCTCGGGATGGCCGGCAGCCGCCTTGTTGGGCCACTCGGGGTCCGCCCACAGGGGACGGCCCAGGCCCACAAAGTCGCCCTTGCCGCTGGCGATGATCTCCTCGGCGTACTGGGGCAGGGTGATGGAGCCGGAGGCGATGACCGGCACGCTGACCACCTTCTTGATGGCCTCGGCGGCCCAGGTGTTGTGGCAGATGGACATGGCCATGGGGGAGACCTGGTGGATCATGGTGTGGTGGTCGCCGCCGGAGATGTGGAAGGCGTCGATGCCCTCCTTCTCCAGCACCCTGGCCATGGCGATGGTGTCCTCGATGGGGAAGCCGTCGGGCTCGTAGTCGGTGCCGGAAAGGCGGATGGTGACGGGGAAGTCGGGGCCCACCTTTTTGCGGACGTCCCGGACGATCTCCACATAGATCCGCATCCGGTTTTCCAGGCTGCCGCCGTAAAGGTCGGTGCGGTGGTTGGTGTGGGGGGAGAAGAAGTTGGTAAGCAGGTAGCCATGGGCCCCGTGGATCTCCACCAGCTCAAAGCCGGCCTGCTTGGCCCGGAGGGCGGAATCGCCAAAGGCGTGTACGATGTCCTGGATCTCCTCGACGGTAAGGACATGGGGCACCGCTTGGACGCCGTACTGGTCCCACAGCTTGGGCCAGGGGATAGCGGAGGGGGCGCAGATGGGCTGGGTGCCCAGGAACTTCTGGCGGCCGCAGTGTTCAATCTGGATGCCGGGCACCGAGCCCATCTCCCGGATGTTCTCGGCCAGCCAGGCCAGGCCGGGGATATGCTCGTTGCTGGAGATGCCCAGGTGGCAGTGGGCGGACTTGGCGCCGATGTCGTCCACGTAAGCGTACTCCACCACAATGCAGCCGGCGCCGCCGGCGGCCTGGTCCCGGTAGTACCGCACCAGCCGCTCCGAGACGGTGCCGTCCATGTTGCTCATGCCGGAGGACTGGGGCGCTTTGAGGATGCGGTTCTTCAAGGTCAGGCTGCCGATCCGGCCGGGGGTAAAGAGGTGGGGGAACATCTTGGACATAGGGTAGGGCCTCCTTTTGATTTTTATGTTGCGGGGGACCGGTAAAGGCTCCCTGCCCCTACAGTATAAAGTGATTGACAATAAAGCAACAATGTCCTATGATACAGAAGGAGGATTTTTTTCTTGGGAAAGGGGTGGAGGCCATGGCGGAGGCCACGGCGGCGGTAAGCTTTATCTTTGCGGGGGAGCTGGCGGCCCACCGGGCCTTTCTTTTGGCCAACAGCCCGCCGCCGGTGTCCTTTCCGGCGGGCACGGTGCTAAGCCGGGCCTCGGAGATCCCGGCCCGGGTCTACTACCTGCTGGAGGGGATGACCAAGGTCTACACCAGCAACGCCGAGGGGTACATCCGGCTGCTGGGGTACCACCAGGCGGATACCATCTGTGTCCTGGACGGGCTGCGGGGGGCCAGCCCGTCGGTGGTGACAATCGAGAGCATCACCCCGGTGCGGGCGGTGCCGCTGACCTCGGAGGACCTCAGCCGGCTGGGGGAGCTATCCCCCCGGTTCGCGGTGGACCTGGCCTATTTTGTGGGGGATACCCTGCGGCTGATGTGCTACGACGCCGAAAGCCAGAGCATCCGGGACGTGGGCACCCGGCTGGCCAAATTCCTGCTGCTGTATATGGGAGGGCCGGACTACAAGCGCCAGGGGTATGTGGCGATGACCCAGGAGAACCTGGCCTCGGCGGTAAACGCCTCCCGGGTGCAGGTGGCCCGGCTCTGCTCCCGGATGCAGCGGGAGGGGGTGATCCGCACCCGGCGGGGAAGGGTGCTGATCCAGAACGAGGAGGCGCTGGCCCGCTGGGCGGAGGAGCGGAGCCTGCCCCCGCCCCCTTGATTTCCCCCGCAGGGCCGGCGTATAATAAAACCGGGGAAGCCCAAATCAACCATCCTTATAGAACAGGAGGCACAGACCCTATGACCCGTAAAACCAAAAAGCCCCTTCTGCGGGCGGCGCTGCTTGCCGTCGCCCTGCTGCTGGCGCTGACCGCCTGCGGCCAGCCCGCCACCGAGCCCTCCTCCTCCACCAGCGAAAGCGCCGGCGGCCTGGGGGAGACCGCCGTCAAGGCCATCGCCCTGGCCCACGCCCAGCTTGCCGAGGACCAGACCGAGGGGCTGAAGACAGCGCGGCGGATGGAGAACGGCCTGCTCCAATACGACGTAAGCTTTACCAGCGGCGGCGTCCGGTACCTTTATGTCATCGACGGGGCCAGCGGCGCCATCCTTTCAAACCAGACCGATACCCCCTCCCCCTCCTCCGCCCCCGGCCAGGGGGATATTGGCGAGACCGCCGCCAAGGCGGTGGCCCTGGCCCACGCCGGCTTCCGGGAGGAGGAGGTCACTGGCCTGCGAGTCCGCCAGGACTACGACCACGGCCGGCTGGAATACGACGTGGACTTCTGGAAGGGCAGCGATGAGTATGACTACATCATCGACGGTGCTGCCGGCACGGTGATTGGCTACGAAAAGGAGGCCCACCCCCAAAGCAGCGGCTCCGCCCCCGCCCCCGCCGCCGGGGACATTGGGGCGGAAGCCGCCAAAGCGGCGGCGCTGGCCCACGCCGGGATCCAGGAGAAGGATGCCACCGGTATGAAGATCGACCG
>JAAWGY010000198.1 GCA_022795575.1 Angelakisella sp.
TTTTGGGGAGAAAGGCCCTACCCCTAACCCCGGCCGCGGTTTGCGCTTCCCCGCCAGCAGGCTACATAACCGCAATAGCCCCCATCCTCACCCAAACGCTGCTGCACAAAACCGCGGCCTAACGGCCGATAACAAAACGGCAGGGCCTGTGCCAAAAACACAAGCCCTGCCGTTATAATAGCCGTCCTGGGGAGTTTCGCTCCTGCGGGAGCGACCAGGGCTCTGCCCTGGACCCGCAAGCCTTTGAAAAGGCTTGACCGAAACTTTTGGCGCCCTGCGGGCCGTTGCGGGCAGGCTCGCGTTTCCCCTAATACTCCACTCCCCCCGGCAAATGCTTTTGGTCAATCCGCCAACGGGAAGAATTTGGCCGAAAAAAATCTGTTTTGTTCACAATTTGTTTATTGTTTCCCCGGGAAAAAAACGATAAAATTTCGTAGAGAAAACCGGTTGACATTTTATTAGACGTGAGGGAGAAGGCTCTCCCCCATGGATCCAACAAGGAGGTACCCGCCTATGCCAGCACTTCAGCTGAAGAAATATGTCCGCTTCCTGGACCTGGACCGGAAAAGCCATACCCTCCACCAGGCCTGTATCTTTAATACCTTGGCCAAGGAGGACCTGCACCCCAGCCAGCTGCCGATCCTCTGGGCAATCTCCCAAACCAGCCGGATCACCCAGGGGGAAATCGCCAGCATCCTGGGCGTCAGCCGCTCCGCCGTCGCCCTCTCGGCAAAGAGAATGGAACGCGCCGGCCTGGTCCGCCGGATGAAGGACGCCGCCGACCAGCGCCTGATGCTGGTCTCTATCACCCCCAAGGGCCTGGCCGCCGCCCACCGCGCCCGCGCCCTCCAGGAGGAGCTCCTCTCCCGCCGCCTCCGGGGCTTTTCCCCCGAGGAGGTCTCTGTCCTTATTGGGTTTTACGAACGGATGAACCATAACCTGGAGGAATACCGGCAGGAGCTGGAGCTCCAGGCCGCCCCGAAGAAGGAGGCAGTATGCTGAAGATCGGTTTGGATATCGGATCCACAACGATAAAATGCGTGGTGCTGGACCAGGAGGACCAAATCCTCTTTTCGGATTACCAGCGCCATTATTCCCAAATTACACAAAAAACAGGGGAGCTCCTGGCCCGTATCCGGGAGGAGGTGCTGGCAGACCAGCCCGCCTCCCTGGCCATCTCCGGCTCCGCCGGCATGGGGATGGCCCAGGGCTGCGGCATCCCGTTTGTACAGGAGGTATACGCCACCCGGGTGGCCGCCTCCCGCCTCTCCCCCGGTACCGATGCCGTCATCGAGCTGGGGGGCGAGGACGCCAAGATCCTCTTTTTGACCGGCGGTATGGAGGTGCGGATGAACGGCTCCTGCGCCGGGGGCACCGGGGCCTTTATCGACCAGATGGCTACCCTCCTTAAGGTGACGCCCGGTGAGCTGGACGACCTCGCCGCCAAGGCCCAGCGGACCTACACCATCGCCAGCCGCTGCGGCGTCTTTGCCAAAACCGATATCCAGCCCCTCCTGAACCAGGGGGCCAAAAAGGAGGATGTGGCCGCCAGCATCTTTGGGGCGGTGGTCAACCAGACCATCGCCGGGCTGGCCCAGGGCCGGCGCATCGAGGGCCGCGTCCTCTACCTGGGCGGGCCCCTCACCTTCCTTCCCCGCCTCCGGGAAAGCTTTGATAAGACCCTGGGCCTCGCCGGCACCTGCCCGGAAAACTCCCTCTATTATGTGGCACTGGGGGCCGCCTGGTGCGGCGAGGGGGAGCTCGACCTTTCCTCCGCCATCCAAAAGCTTTCGGTCTACCACGGCCAGGGGGATTACGCCGTCATTCCCCCCCTCTTTGCCGCCAAGGAGGACCACATCGCCTTTACCCAGCGCCACTGGCGCCACGCCGTCCCCTGCGGCCGGCTGGAGGAGGTCCGGGGGCCGGTCTATATCGGCATCGACGCCGGCTCCACCACCGTTAAGACGGTCGTCACCGACCAGTGGGGCGGGATGCTCTACTCCAAGTACCAGCCCAATTCCGGCAACCCTGTCCCCCTGATCCGGGACTTCTTCGCCGAGCTCTACGACCTGCGCCCCGATCTCCACATCGCCGCCGGGGCCGTCACCGGCTACGGGGAGGAGATCATCCGCAGCGCCTTTGGGGTGGACTACGGGGTGGTGGAGACGGTGGCCCACTTTACCGCCGCCAAAAAGTTTATGCCGGAGGTGGACTTTGTCATCGACATCGGCGGCCAGGACATCAAGTGCTTTAAGATTAAGGACGGGGTAATCGATAACATCTTCCTTAACGAGGCCTGCTCCTCCGGCTGCGGCAGCTTTCTGCAAACCTTTGCGGAGGCGTTGGGCTACTCCATCGAGGACTTCGCCAACCTGGGGCTCTTTGCCAAGCACCCGGTGGACCTGGGGAGCCGCTGCACCGTCTTTATGAACTCCTCGGTAAAGCAGGCCCAAAAGGACGGGGCCAGCGTGGAGGATATCTCCGCCGGGCTTTCCATCAGCGTGGTGAAAAACGCCCTCTACAAGGTGATCCGCGCCGCCGATCCCTCCGAGCTGGGGCGGCACATCGTGGTCCAGGGGGGCACCTTCCACAACGACGCCGTCCTCCGGGCCTTTGAGCAGGAGCTGGGGGTGGAGGTGGTCCGCCCCAACATCGCCGGCCTGATGGGGGCCTACGGCGCCGCCCTCTACGCCATCCAAACCGACGCCCTGGATGGCCGGGACAAGGACCCGGACCGTCGCAGCGGCATCCTGGGCCCCCGGGAGATCGGGGACTTCCAGCACAAGGTACAGGGGGCCAGCTGCGGCCTCTGCCCCAACAACTGCCGGCTGACGGTGAATACCTTCAGCGGCGGGCGCCGGTACATCAGCGGCAACCGGTGCGAGCGCCCCATCACCCACAAGGAGGCGGACCACTCCCTCAACCTCTGCCAGCAGAAGCTCCAGCTGCTCCTCAGCTACAAGCCGGTCCCCGGCCCCCGGGGCAAGATTGGCCTGCCCATGGGCCTTAACATCTTCGAGCTGCTGCCCTTTTGGCACCGCTTCTTTACCTCCCTGGGCTTCGAGGTCATCACCAGCCCCCTCAGCGATCGGGACCTCTACCTCAGCGGCCAGCACACCATCCCCTCGGATACCGTCTGCTTCCCCGCCAAGCTGATGCACGGCCACGTGGAGGCCCTTCTTTCCATGGGGGTGCCGGCCATCTTCTACCCCTGTATGTCCTACAACCTGGACGAGGACCTGGGGGATAACCACTACAACTGCCCGGTGGTGGCCTACTACCCGGAGGTGATCCGCTCCAATATGCCGGAGGCCCGGGGCGTCACCTTTATCACCGACTACGTGGGGCTCCACCAGCCCCGGCACTTCCCCAAAAAGATGGCCGCCATCCTCTCCCAGTACTACGGCGGCATCACCCTGCGGGAGGTGCGGCAGGCGGCCGGCGCCGCCTACGAGGAGTACTACCGCTACCTGGGGGCGGTGCGGGCCCACGGCAGGGAGATCATCCGCCGGGCCCGGGAGGAGGGCCGGCAGATGATTGTGCTGGCGGGCCGTCCCTACCACACCGACCCGGAGGTGAACCACGGCATCGACAAGCTCATCGCCGGCTTTGGGGTGGCGGTGCTTACCGAGGACGCTGTCTGCGACCACGTCCGCAAATTCCCGGTAGGCGTCCTGAACCAGTGGACCTACCACAGCCGCCTTTACGCCGCGGCCCGGTACATCGCCGCCCAGCCGGACATGAACCTGGTGCAGCTGGTTTCCTTTGGCTGCGGGGTGGACGCCATCACCACCGACGAGGTGCGGGAGATCCTGGAGGCGGAGCACAAGATCTACACCCAAATCAAGATCGACGAAATCACCAACCTTGGGGCGGTAAAGATCCGCCTGCGCAGCCTCTTTGCCGCGATCCGCCAGCAGCAGGGGGAAGAGGAGGAGGAAAAGGAGGAGGCCCATGTCTGATCAACAGCGCTTTGCCCGGGTGGAGTACACCAAGGAGATGAACGACGCGGGGTACACCATCCTCATCCCCAGCATGGCCCCTATCCACTTTGCCATGCTGCAATACATCTTCCGCAGCAGCGGCTACCGGCTGGAGGTGCTGGAGAACCAGGGGCCGGAGGTGGTGCAGGAGGGGCTGAAATACGTCCACAACGACACCTGCTACCCCGCCCTTTTGGTCATCGGCCAGATGCTGGACGCGCTGCACAGCGGCAGGTACGACCTTGCCAAAACCGCCCTGATGATCACCCAGACGGGGGGCGGGTGCCGGGCTAGCAACTACATCTTTCTGCTACGGAAGGCATTGCGGAAGGCGGGGCTGGGGCACATTCCGGTGATCAGCCTGAACCTTTCCGGGCTGGAGAAGAACAGCGGCTTTCGGCTTTCGCTATCCATGATCCGCAAGCTGGTGGCCTGTGTGGTTTACGGCGACGCCATGATGCACCTTTACAACCAGGTGCGCCCCTACGAATGCGCCAGCGGGGCGGCCCGGCGGGTGGTGGACCAATGGACCGAGACCATCTGCAAGCAGTTTGACGCCGGCAAGGGGGTCTCCATTGCCCAGATGCGGGCGAACCTTAGCGGCATTGCGTCGGGGTTTGCTGCGGTGCCGGTCAAAAAAACTCCCCGGGTCAAGGTAGGGGTTGTGGGGGAGATCTACGTCAAATACGCCAGCCTGGGCAACAACAACCTGGAGGACTTTTTGCGGAGCCAGGGGTGCGAGTACATGGTGCCTGGCATTATGGGGTTTGCCCTCTTTAAGGTGGACAACCGGCTGGAGGACATCAAGCTTTACGGGGGGAACCCTGGGAAGTACGCGGTTTGTACGGTGCTGATGAATTACCTTACCCGGATGGAGCGGGAGCTGATCGCTGCCATTTCGAGGTACCCGCAGTTTGTGCCGCCGTCGGCTTATGCCCACACCAAAAGCCTTGTGAAGGGGGTCATTGGGTACGGGAGCAAGATGGGGGAGGGGTGGCTGCTGACTGCCGAGATGATGGAGCTGGCGGAGCTGGGGTATGGCAACGTGGTTTGTACTCAGCCCTTTGGGTGTTTGCCTAACCACATCAACGGTAAGGGGATGATCCGGCGGATTAAGGAGCTTTACCCGGATTCCAACATTGTGCCGATTGATTATGACCCCAGCGCGACGCGGGTTAACCAGGAGAACCGGATTAAGCTGATGCTGGCGGTGGCCAGGGAGCAGCTGGCGGGGGCGGTTGCGGAGGAGGAGCCGGCAACGGTGGGGTAGTGGTAAGAGCGGCGGCCTACCCCACAGGTTGTGCCCGCCGGGGCTACCCGGCCGCAGGTCCAGGGCCGCGCAGGCCCTGGTCGCTCCCGCAGGAGCGAAACTCCCCAGGACGACTATTACAACGGCAGGGCTTGTGTTTTTGGCACAG
>JAAWGY010000199.1 GCA_022795575.1 Angelakisella sp.
ATGCAGGCAGGACAAGGGATTTTCCCGCCCTGCAAGGCAAAAAACCGCAGCAATACTTGGTGTATTGCAAGGTTTTTTAACGCGGCAGGGCGGGAAAAGGCCTGGCCTGACGGCGTCAGACGGTTGTGAATACAGGTTCTAAAAGCACCAAAAAGCGGAGGCGGTACTTTTGGTACCGCCTCCACTTTGGCTTTTACGCCCAATATCCGGCGTCAGAAGATCATGTTGGTCAGGGCCACCAGCACGGTGGGCGTCAGCAGGCACCCCAGGCCGGTGTAGAAGGTGGCCACCATGGCCCCGTAGGGGACCAGGGAGGTATCCACCGAGGCCAGCCCTCCCGCCACGCCGCTGGTGGAGCCGATGAGCCCGCCGAACACCATGGCGCTGGAGGGGTTATCGATCCTCAGCCTGCCCGCCAGCAGGGGCAGCAGCACCATGGCCAGCACCGATTTTACCACCCCCGCCGCAATGGAAAGGGCGATGACATCGGAGCTCACCCCCAGGGCGGAGCCCACCACGGGGCCTACCACAAAGGTTTGGGCCCCCGCGCCGATGGTGGCCAGCTCGGCGGGATCCCGGTAGCCCATAGAGAAGGCCACTGCCACCCCCACCACATAGGAGAAGATGATGCCGATCAGCAGCGCGGCGATGCCGGCCCTGCCGGCCTTGCGCAGGTTTTCCACCTTTACCCCGTAGGCGGTGGAGATGATGGTGTAGTCCCGGAGCATACTGCCCCCCAGCAGGGACATCCCGCCAAAGGCCGCAATGTCCGAGATGCCGTGGCTGCCGCCGGTGAGCTTGCCGCCCACAAAGGCCACCACCAGCGCCAGCAGGATGGCGACGGCGGAGCCCATCCGCTTTTGCCCCACCAGCCCCGCCAGGGTGTAGCTGGCCATCAGCACCACCGCTGTCACAATAAACGCGCCCACCAGCCCATAGGATACCGCCAGGGAGTTGAGGATTTCCAGCATCTTCATCTCACTTGCCCTCCCCGGAGGAATGCCCGATTTTTGCAATCACCGGCACCAGCAGCAGCGACCCCACCGTGGCCAGGGCGCCGGCGGCAATGGGCACCAGCCCGTTGGTGACGGCGGCGTAGACGTTCTGGTTCATCGACATAGCCACCACCACCGGGATGTAAAGGGAGCTGATGGTAGCAATGCCCTTTTCGGTTTCCGGGTGGAGGCGCTTGCCCTTCTTTTCCAGGATGGCGCTGACGGCGATCATCAGCACCATGGCAAAGCCCACACCCCCCACGTCGCCGGAAAGGCCCAGCATTCCGGCCAGGATATGCCCCAGGAAAAACCCCGCGAACATACACCCTCCCAACAGTCCAAACCCGTAGATTTCCATACTCAATACTCCTTCACTCGATCGTTTCCCTCTCGCTCCTTCCAAAAAGCACGGCCCTCACCGCGTCGCTCTACTCACTACTCTTTCCCCGTTGGGCGCCGCCCCTTCCCGCTGGCTTGGGCGGCTTTTGTTTGCGTTTCATAGTATAGCACCAAATCATCATAGCGTAAAATACATAATTTATTATATATCAATATCAAATTGTGAATAAACGAAGCGCGGTCCTCCGGGCAAAGAAAAGTGTCCGCCAATTGTACCACACCCCAAAACATGGTATAATAATTCAAAAGTACCGCCCCCAAGGAAAGCCCTTGGGGGAACAGAGTGGAAAAGCATGGTAACGGAGGCTGAAAAATATGGGATGGAAGGATATCTTTCGGCGGAGGGAGAAGGACCAGGTACCGGAGCCGGAGCCGGTACCGGCACAGGAGGAACCGGAGCAGGCGCCCGCGGAGCCCGAGCCCGGGCCGGATTTTACCGACGTGGACCTGGCGGGGGCTTTGGCCCTGGCGGACCAGGGGACGCTGGCCCCCCTTTACATGATGCCGCTGCGGTTTGGCGGGGAAAAGACGGACCGCAACCGGCTGTGGGTTCCCCCTGCGGCGGTGGCGCTGAAGCGCCGGTGCGACGACATGATAGAGGACCTGCTGCGGCAGGAGAAGGTAAACGGCTACGAGTGCCGGCCGGAGTACCTGGGCAAAAGCTTTGTCCCGGTGAGCGTTACGGTGATTGCCAAGATGGACGGCGAGCCGGTCTTTACCGAGTGCATCCGGATTTGGGGAAAGGAAGGATAAGGGTATGGGAACGAATTACCAGCAGTGGATGGAGTATGAATCGTTCTGGATCGGCGGCTACCGAAAAAAGCTGATGCGCACCACCACCCATGTCACCATCCCGTTGGTGCTGGGTATCCTAACGATCCTCTTTGGGCTGCTGGGCTTTGTGGACCAGATGAAGGCCGAGGATGCCGTGATGGGGGCCCTGGCCGGTCTGCTGCTGGGGGCGATGGTCTGCCTCCCCTTCTACGGCCTCCTCCGGTTTGGCCTGCGGGACAGCAAGTACCGCAGGCTGATCCGCCAGGGGGTGGAGGCGGCGGGCATCCCGGAGGAGGAGCGGGAGCAGCTGGCCACCGAGCAGCTGGCTGCCCGGGATAACCCCAAGCAGCGCATCTTTTTTGAGATGAAGAGCCTCAACTCCAACAACACACCCGCCCGCTTTGTCCTCACCCCCCACTACGCTATGCTGGTGGGGGGATACCCCTACGCCATCCTTGTGCGGCTCCAGGACATCGCCGAAATCCGGGGCGGGGAGGAGAAGAAGCTGGAGACCCGCCGGGGGACCCAGACCCGTACCACCAGCCTCACCACCCTGTACACCATCGGCTACTACCGCCGGGACCGCGCCGACCGGAGCCTGGGCCCCGACGACCTCCCCGACGAGGCCATGGGTTTCTTCTCCCAGCGGGTGCGGGACGAGGCGCTGGCCATGCTGGCAAAGCAGACCGGCATTGTGCGGACGGCAGAAGGAGGGGCGTACCATGGGAATGTTTGACAAGTTCAAGGGGAAGCAGAAGGAGCCAAAGGAAACCAACGAGATCGAAAACCGGGAGTTAAAGGTAAACCTGGCCGATACCGCGATGGGGATGCTGGAGCAGGGGGTGGACTACCAGGAGCTGGCCGGCATCCAGTGCCAGTTCGGCTACCTCTTTTCCATCGAGGACCACGGGCTGGAGGCGCTTTTTAAGATCACCACCGATACCACCACCGCCTACTTTGCAGCCCAAAAGCAGTCGCTGATGCGGCTAAATTTTAACGAGGAGCTGTTTTGCAGCACCACCGAAACCTTCCTGAGCCTGCACCAGTAAAGGAGAGATTGCCATGGGCACAGCAGAAATGGATAACGCCGCCGGGGAGATGTTCCGCTTCCAGGTAAACCTTGGGGGGATGCTGGATATCCTCTCCAACCATTTGTACAAAAGCCCCGATGTCTTTTTGCGGGAGCTGCTGCAAAACGGCATTGATGCCGTCACCCTGCGCCAAAAGCGGCAGCCCGGCTGGACCGGGGGGCGTATTACCATCACCCTAAAGCCGGGGGAGCAGATGGAGTTCCGGGACAACGGCGCCGGACTGACAGAGGAGGAGATCCACCGCTTCCTGGCGGTAATCGGCCAGTCCTCCAAGACGCTGCTGGAGGCGGACGGCACCATGCCGGAGGACTTCATCGGGCGGTTTGGCATCGGCCTTTTGTCCTGCTTTATGGTGTCGGATTCCATTGTCATCGAAACCCAGCCCGCCGAAGGGGGGCAGGCCTGCCGCTGGACCGGCTTCCCCGACGGCACCTACACCCTGGAGCCCATGGAGGTGGGGGTGGTGGGCACCGCCGTCATCCTTACCGCCAAGGCGGGGGCCGAGAGGTACTTCTACCGCCGCGAGGTGGAGCGCCTGGTGCGGTACTACGGCCTGGCGCTGCCCATCCCGGTGATGATGGCGGGGGAGCGGGAGCCGCTGAACCGGGTGCCGGTAAGCTTTGCCACCGCCTCCCGGAGCCAGCTGCTCAGCTTTGGGGAATGGCTCTTTGGCGAGGACTTCCTGGAGGTGATCCCCATCGCCACCCGGCACCTCAGCGGGGTGGCCTATGTCCTGCCCTACCGCACCGATCCCTCGGCCCGGGGCGGCCACCGCATCTTCCTAAAGCAGATGCTCCTGACCGAAAAGGGGGATACCCTGATGCCCCCCTGGGCCTTCTTTCTGCGCTGCTTCCTTAATACCCAGGGGCTGCGGCCTACCGCCTCCCGGGAGGATTTTTACGAGGATGATTCCCTGGAGGAGGCCCGCAGGGAGTTTGCCGGGGCGGTGCGGGACCACCTGAAGGAGCTTTCCCAGGAGGAGCCGGAGCGGCTGCGGGCGCTGGTGGAGGTCCACGCCCAGGCGCTAAAGTCCATGGCGGTGTGGGACGACGAGCTGTTCCGCCTCTTCATCGACTACCTGCCCTTTGAGACATCGGAGGGGAGGCTTACCGGCCGGACGCTGAAAAAAGCGGGGGAGGCGGTATGTGTGGAATCGGTGCCCCGGTTCCAGCAGCTAAAGCCGGTCTTTCTCTCCCAGGGGCGGCTGCTGATCTGTACCGGGTACGTCTACGACCAGGAGCTGATCCAAAAGCTGTCGCGGCTCTGCGGGCTGCCCATCTCCCCCCTGGCGGAGGACCAGCTGGAGCTGGTGCTGGAGCAGCCCACCCTAACGGAGCGGCAGCAGGCCTTCCGCTTTTTGCGGGAGGCGGGGCAGGTGCTGGCCCCCTTTGACTGCCGGGGGGAGGTGCGGCGGTTTTTGCCGGCGGACCTGCCCACCCTGTACACGATGAACGATAACGCCCGGTTCCTGCGGCAGGTGCAGACAGCCCAGGAAAGGGAGAGCGATTTTTCCGACGCCCTCTCCTCCCTGTTTGCCAGCCGGGGGGAGGAGGAGGCGCTGGCCACCCTCTGCTTTAACCTCAACAACGACCTGGTGCGGCGGATTTTGGACCTCACCGATCCGGAGGCGCTGGAGGACGTGGTGCGGGTGCTCTATGTCCAGGCGCTGCTGGCCGGGGGGCATCCCCTGCGGGGCCAGGAGCTGAGGATGATGAACGAGGGCATCCTGGGGCTTTTGGGCAGGGGGATTTAGAAGCGGGTTCTGAAGGAGGAACAACATGAAGGGAAAGGACAACAACAGCTACAAGGAAAAGGATTCCATGACAGGCAAGCCCTTCAATGGGCGGGCCTTCGAGGATTTTATCCAGCGGGTGCCCAAGGGAGCGCCCCGGATGGCGGTCATCACCGATGCCATCCGCGCGGCGGACGAGGCCCAGGATCACTTCTGGCGGCTCTACTTCCGGTACGATTACGCCTGCGAGGCCACCTTCCGGGACGACGCGCCCAAGGCCATGCCGGTGGCGCCGCCACGGCGGGGTCTCGCACCATGTTGTCATCGGTGATATAGCCCCAGTTGAACCGGCTGTCGGGGCCGGTAACGCCCCAGAAGCCGTTCATGTCCA
>JAAWGY010000200.1 GCA_022795575.1 Angelakisella sp.
AAAATGCGCCCGCCTCCAGCGCCTACGGCGCGCGGCGGGCTGTTTTGGGGAGAAAGCGGCTACCCCTAACCCCGGCCGCGGTTTGCGCTTCCCCGTCAGTCGGGCGACAAACCGCAATAGCCCCCATCCTCACCAAAAAGCCGCTGTTAAAAACCGCGGCCTTACGGCCTATGACAGAACGGCAGGGCTCGTGCCCTTTGGCGCAAGCCCTGCCTGTGTGATAGTCGTCCTGGGGTGTTTCGCTCCTGCGGGAGCGACCAGAGACCCTGTCTCTGGACTCTGCAAGCCTTTGAAAAGGCTTGACCGAAACTTTTGGCGGCCTGCGGCCCTTTTGCGGCAGGTGCTACCCCTCCGCTTTGTCCTGGCGGATAAGGCTTCGCACCGCCTCTACCGCCGCACGGATGGCCATGGTGGTATCGTGGCATTCCGGATTGGACAGCCCCTGGCGCTTCCGCTCCTGGTTCCAGCAAACGTTAAGAACACACCCCGCCCGGGCCCCCAACACCGCGGATACAATAAATAGGGCGGAGCTCTCCATCTCGGAGGCCAGACACCCGGCCATAATCCAGGAACGCCACTTGCCCATCAGCTCCTCCCCCACCGGCATCCGCTCCGGGCTGTGCTGACCATAAAAGGAGTCCTTGCACTGTACCACACCACAGTGGGTGGTAATCCCCAGCCCCTTCCCGGCTGCCACCAAGGCGTTGGTAACGTCAATGTTGGATACCGCCGGGAACTCAATGGGAACATACTCCTTGCTGGTGCCCTCCATCCGGATGGCAGCGTTGGCCACCACCAGGTCGCCCCCCATCACCGGGGTAGCCATGCCGCCGCAGGTGCCAATGCGGATAAAGGTCCGTACCCCGGTTTGGTACAGCTCCTCTACCCCAATGGCGGTGGAAGGTCCCCCCATGCCGGTGGACATGGCCAGCACCTTCTCCCCCTCAACCTCCCCCAGCCAGGTGGTGTACTCCCGGTTCTGGCAGTGAAAACGGGGGTTGTCCAAAAAGCCGGCAATCTTTTCCACCCGCCCTGGATCCCCCGGCAGGATGGCGTATTTCGCCCCGTGACTGTCGTCAAAGCCAACGTGATACATCTTTTCCATGGTGCTGCTCCTTTCTATCCTATACGCCAAAATGAATAACGTATTTGTCCCGCCGGATTGCCTCCCGAAGGATCCGGGACAGCTCTGCCAGCTGCTGGTCGGTTTTGATGCGGGGATCGGATTCCACGATCTCCCCAAAGGCCGGCAGCGATTCCGGCGGAATCAGGGTGATGCCCCACCGGGCCAGGCCGTGCTCCGGCCGGTGCAGATTCTCCCAGTAGGTGGGAATCAGCTCCAGCCGGGGCCACCAGTCGTCAATGTAGGGGGCGTCGTCATCTACCCGGATACAGCCGTACCGCTCCGGCTCGTACCCGATGTCCTCCGGCAGAGCGGAGATATCCTCCACAATGCCAAATTCGTGCACACACGCCATCAGCTCTCCTTGGGGGCAGGACCGCCCGCCTTTACCAGCAGATCCTGCTTCTGCTGCCACAGCTGCTGGGAAAGGTCCACGTAGTACCGGTGGGGGTACTCGAACCGCAGGCTCTCGTCCCAAAGGGTTTCCAGCTGGGCCTTGCAGTAGGCCCGCACCTCCCTTAGGGGTGGGCACTGGTAGCAGCAGCGGCCTTTGTCAAAGACCTGTACCAGCAGCTCCCGGGCGGTGTAGCTGTAAACCGTCTTGCGCTTCCAAACGGCGTGGGGGTCAAAGATGGTGATGTCCTGGCTGTCGTCCACCAGGGGCTCCTCCCGCAGGGCGATGTAATCGGCCAGGGCCTTGCCGTTTTCCCGGCTGTAGAACCGCCAGAGCCGCTTGAAGCCGGGGGTGGTGATCTTCTCCACCGTCTCGCTGATCTTGATCCGGGGGGCCCAGCCACCGCCGGGCTGTTCCACGGCGCAGAGCTTGTAAACCCCGCCAAACACCGGCTCCGCCTTGCTGGTGATAAGGTTCTCCCCCACCCCGAAGATATCCAGCTTGGCCCCCTGGAGCAGCAGGTCCCGGATGATGTACTCGTCCAGGGAGTTGCTGGCCATGATCTTGACGTCGGGGTAGCCGGCGTCGTCCAGCATCTGCCGGGCCTTTTTGGAGAGGTAGGCCAGGTCGCCGCTGTCGATGCGCACCCCCTTGGGCCGGTAGCCCTTGGGCACCACCACCTCGTTGAATACCCGGATGGCGTTGGGGATGCCGGAGCGGAGGGTGTTGTAGGTGTCGATAAGGAGGGTGCAGTTATCGGGGTAGGTTTCGGCGTAGGCCCGGAAGGCGTCGTACTCGGTGGGAAACACCTGCACCCAGCTGTGGGCCATGGTGCCCAGGGCGGGGATGCCGAACTCCCGGTCGGCGATGGTGTTGGCGGTGCCGGCGCAGCCGGCGATGTAGGCGGCCCTGGCCCCCAGGATGGCGGCGTCGTAGCCCTGGGCCCGGCGGGAGCCGAACTCTACCACCGCCCGGTCCCCTGCCGCCCGTACGATGCGGTTTGCCTTGGTAGCCACCAGCGTCTCAAAGTTGACGGTGGTCAGCAGCATGGTCTCCACCAGCTGGGCCTGGATCAGGGGGCCCCGGACGGTGATGACCGGCTCGTTGGGGAAGATGGGGGTCCCCTCCGGAATGGCCCAGACGTCGCAGCTGAACCGGAAGTCCCGGAGGTACTGGAGAAACCGTTCCCCAAAGCAGCCCCGGCTCCGGAAGTAGTCCAGGTCCTCCTGGGTAAAGCGGAGGTTCTGGAGGTACTGGATTACCTGCTCCAGCCCCGCGCAGATGGCAAAGCCCCCCGCCTCCGGCACCCGGCGGAAGAAGAGGTCGAAGACCACGTCGCAGTCCCCCGCCCCGCTCTCCAGGTAGCCGTTGGCCATGGTAAACTCGTAAAAATCCGCCAGCATGGTAAGATTTCTTTGCTGATACAGCTGATTCATATCCGCATATCCCCTTCCCGTTCAAAAAGCCGTCTCCAAAATCCCCCGGTCCCGCCGGGCGCGGCCGGAATCCGGAATTTAGAACAGCTTATTCTTAACCACCACGGTGATATTCTCGGAGAAGACGTCCTTGGTCTCCCCGGTGGTGGCGTCGTAGACGTTTACCTTGGCCACCACGTCGTAGCTGCCCTCGGGCAGCTCCTGGTCCAGGGTGTCCTCCAGCAGGTGTTCCCCGGGGGCGATGGCGGGGGAGATATAGATGGTGCCGTAGCCGTCCAGCTCGTACTCCACCCGCATATGGTAGGCGTTGCCGGGGGTGTTCTCGATCAGGACGCTGCCGGGGGCGTCTGGCTTCTTAAAGACCACCTCTTTGCAGAGCTGGTAGTAAAAATACCGCCCGTCGTTATTCACCGGGGAATCCTCAAAGCCGGGCAGACGGCCCGGGGTGACGCTGGGGCTCCAGTCCGGCCCGGCCCCGGCGCTTTGGGACTCCGGGGTAAGGGCGGCCAGCAGCGCCGCCAGCAGCACCGCCAGCAGGATCACCAGCATCGAGATCAGGGTAAGCCTTGCACCGCTTCTATTCACAAAAAACAGCCTCCTATCCGCGGGGGCGCGCGGCGGCTCCACCCCGGAATTTCATTTCATCCACGGAAAAATCCGTCCGGCGTTCCCTTGCCTGCCGGACAGCTCTATTATACACGAAAGCCGGGAGGGTTACAACCGGACTGTCGAAAAAGGGGCGGCAGGCGGCAGGTTTTTTTGCCGGGCAGGGCGTTCTGCCGCCGGCCATACGCCGCCGCCCGATAAAAAAAGATTGCCCTGCCCCCCACTTTGTGGTATCCTGTTGTGGAACGGCAAAGGGCGCCTTTGCCACAACAGGAAAGTGAGGATACAAAAGCCATGTCTAAACGAGAAGGATTTTCTTCCCGCCTGGGGTTTCTGCTGATCTCGGCGGGATGCGCCATTGGCCTTGGCAACGTCTGGCGCTTCCCCTACATTGTCGGCCGGTACGGCGGCGCCGCCTTTGTGCTGGTTTACCTGCTCTTTCTCATCATCCTGGGGCTGCCGGTGATGGTGATGGAATTCTCGGTAGGGCGGGCCAGCCAGCGGAGCATTGCCCTTTCTTTCCGGGTGCTGGAGCCAAAGGGGAGCCGCTGGCACCTTTACAGCTGGTTTGGCATTGCCGGCAACTACCTGCTGATGATGTTTTACACCACGGTAGCCGGATGGCTGCTTCTTTACTGCGTCAAAATGCTACGGGGGGACTTTGTGGGGCTGGATTCCGCCGGGGTGGGGCAGCAATTCCAGGCGCTGATGGGTCAGCCCTGGCTGATGACCGGGTACATGGCCGCGGTGGTGGTGATCGGGATGCTGGTATGCTCCCGGGGCATCCGCAACGGGGTGGAGAAGGTCAACAAGGCCATGATGCTCTGTCTCCTTCTGGTAATGGTAGTGCTGGTGATACGCTCTGTCACCCTAAGCGGCGCTGCCGGGGGGCTGGAGTTTTACCTGAAGCCCAACTTCCACAGCCTGGTTTACGACAGCGAGGGGCGGATGATTTTAGGCGAGACCATTTACGCGGCTATGGGGCAGGCGTTTTTCACCCTTTCGCTGGGGATTGGGGCGCTGGCGATTTTTGGCAGCTACATTGGCAAGGAGCACCGGCTTACCGGGGAGGCGGTACGGGTGGCGCTGCTGGACACCTTTGTGGCGTTTATGGCGGGGCTCATTATCTTCCCGGCCTGTTCGGCCTTTGGGGTTACGCCGGACCAGGGGCCCAGTCTCATCTTTGTCACGCTGCCCAACGTTTTTAACGCCATGCCTGGCGGGGGGCGGCTTTGGGGGTTCCTCTTCTTTGTCTTTATGGCGTTTGCGGCGCTTTCCACGGTGATTGCGGTTTTTGAGAACATTATTTCCTTTGCCATTGACCAATGGGGGTGGAGCCGGCACAAGGCGGTGGTGGTCAATTTTATTGCGATTTTGGTTCTTTCGATGCCCTGCGTCTTGGGGCTTAACCTTTGGTCGGGGGTACAGCCTTTGGGGGCGGGGAGCTCCATTATGGACCTGGAGGATTTTCTGATCAGCGACAATCTTTTGCCTTTGGGGTCGTTGGTTTATCTGTTGTTTTGTGTTAGCCGCCGGGGGTGGGGATGGGATGCGTTTTGCCGGGAGGCCAACACTGGGGAGGGGTTGTCCTTTCCGGGGTGGGCCCGGGCTTATGTTACCTGGGTTTTGCCGCTGATCGTGCTGTTTATCTTTGGGACAGGGTATTGGAACAAGTTTGTGAAATAAGGCAGCGGCCTGTCCCACAGGTAGTGCCCGCCCGGGCCACCGGGCCGCAGGTCCAGGGCCGCGCAGGCCCTGGTCGCTCCCGCAGGAGCGAAACTCCCCAGGACGACTATTACAACGGCAGG
>JAAWGY010000201.1 GCA_022795575.1 Angelakisella sp.
GGGGAGTTTCGCTCCTGCGGGAGCGACCAGAGACTCTGTCTCTGGACTCTGCAAGCCTTTGAAAAGGCTTGACCGAAACTTTTGGCGCCCTTCGGGCATGGCGGCGGGCAGGTGCTGCTGGTCCCAGCCCCGGCCCGCTGCCGCCAAAGGCCGCTTGCCTTTCCCCTGCCGGCTGTGCTACAATGGGGGAAATATCGCAACAAGGAGGCCCTTCTATGGATCAGCTCATCCAGATACTCGCCAACAACGCCCGGCTTTCCGCCGAGCAGCTGGCCGCAATGACCGGCAGCACCCCGGCCCAGGTTGCCGCCAGAATCGATGCCCTCCAGGCAGAGGGGGTCATCCGGGGCTACAAGGCCGTTGTGGACTGGGAAAAAACCGACCGGGATTTCTGCACCGCCCGCATCGAGCTTAAGGTCACGCCCAAAAGCGGCATGGGCTTTGACGAGATCGCCGTTACCATCGCCCAGTTTGACGAGGTGGAATCGGTAGAGCTGATGAGCGGCGGCTACGACCTGGGCCTTACCGTTACCGGAAAAACCTTTAAGGATGTGGCCATGTTTGTGGCCCAGCGTCTGGCCCCCCTGGACTCGGTGGAATCCACCGCCACCCACTTTGTCCTAAAGACCTATAAACAGGGTGGCATTATGACCTGCGGCCAGGAGAAGGACGAAAGGGAGGGCGCCTGATGGATTACAGCACCGTCCTTTCCCGCTGCGCCCGGGAGCTGCGCCCCTCCGGCATCCGTAAGTTTTTTGATTTGGCCGCCACCATGGAGGGGGTGATCTCCCTGGGGGTGGGGGAGCCGGACTTTAAGACACCCTACTCCATCCGCCGGGCCGGCATCGAATCGCTGGAAAAGGGCCGCACCTGGTACACCGCCAACGCCGGCCTGGTGGAGCTCCGCCGCCAGATCGCCGCCTATCTGGCCCGCCGCTTCGGCCTCTCCTATACCGAAAAGGAGGTGCTGGTGACGGTGGGCGGCAGCGAGGCCATCGACCTGTGCATCCGGGCCTGCCTGGACCCCGGGGACGAGGTGCTGATCCCGGAGCCCTGCTTTGTCTGCTACGACCCCATCACCCGGATGGCAGGCGGGGTGCCGGTGCCCATCGTCACCCGGCCGGAGGAGGGCTTCCGCCTCACCCCGGAGGCCCTGGAAGCCGCCATCACCCCCCGGACAAAGGTACTGGTGCTCCCTTACCCCAACAACCCCACCGGCGCCATCATGAAGCAGGAGCATCTGGAGGCCATCGCCCAGGTGCTGTGCCAGCGGGATATCATCGTCCTTTCCGACGAGATCTACGCCGAGCTCACCTTTGAAGGCAAGCACGTCTCCATCGCCTCGCTGCCGGGTATGGCGGAGCGGACGGTGGTGGTCAACGGCTTTTCCAAGGCCTACGCCATGACCGGCTGGCGGCTGGGCTACGCCGCCGGGCCCCAGGAGGTCATCCGGGTGATGACCAAGCTGCACCAGTTCGCCATCATGTGCGCCCCCACCACCAGCCAGTACGCCGCCATCGAGGCCATGAAGAGCTGCGACGATGAGATTGAGCGGATGGCGGTACAGTTCGGGATGCGCCGGGGGCTGATGGTGGGGAGCCTCAACCGTATGGGCCTCACCTGTGCCGACCCCCTGGGGGCCTTTTACGTCTTCCCCTCCATCCGGGCCACCGGCCTATCCTCCCAGGAGTTCTGCGAAAGGCTGCTGCGGGAGCAGAGGGTGGCGGTCGTCCCCGGCGATGCCTTTGGCCAAAGCGGGGAGGGCCACGTGCGCATCTCCTACTCCTACAGCGTGGACCACCTCATCGAAGCGCTGCGCCGGATAGAAATCTTTGTGGAGGGACTGAAATGAGCCTGATTTCGGTACAAAAAACCCCCGGCTACAATCCGGCCCTGCTCCGGCAGGCGGTGGACGCCCATTTTGCCGCCCTAAGGGTGGAGGAGGACCTCTTCCCCGGGATGCGGGTGCTGCTCAAGCCAAACCTGCTGGCCGGCCGCAAGCCGGAGCAGGCAGTCACCACCCACCCCGCCCTGATCCAGGCGGTGGCCGACTGGCTCCGGGAGCGGGGGGTGGAGGAGATCACCCTGGCGGACAGCCCCGGGGGCCCCTACAACGAGGCGCTGCTGCGGAGCGTCTACCGGGCCAGCGGCATGGACGGCCTGCGCGGGGTGACGCTGAACCTTTCGGCCGGCTACGCCCCGGCGGAGCAGCCGGAGGGCAAGGTCTGCCGGCGCTTTGACCTTATCGATCCGGTGCGCCAGGCGGATTACATCATCAACCTTCCCAAGGTAAAGACCCACGGGATGACAATGGTTTCGCTGGGGATCAAAAACCTTTTTGGAACGGTGCCGGGGCTGGGCAAGCCGGCGCTCCACTGCCGGTACCCGGGGTGGGATGTTTTTGCCGGGATGCTGCTGGATCTTTCCGCCCTGGTGGCGCCGGCGGTAACGCTGGTGGACGGGGTTTTGGCCATGGAGGGGGATGGGCCCGGCGGGGGGGATCCCAGGGAGCTGGGGTACACCTTTGCCAGCCGGGAGCTTTACACGTTGGACTGGTTTTTAGCTGGTTCGGTGATGGGGCTGCGTCCGGAGGAGATACCGATGCTACGTCAGGCCCGGGAGCGGGGGTGGGTGGAGCTGGCTCCCCGCATTACTGGGGATGCCATAGGGGAGATACCGCCCTTTGTGCGGCCGCGGACGCAGAGCGCGGATTTTGCCGACCGGCTGCCCGGGGTGCTGCGGGGGCCGGCGAAGGCGCTGCTGGGGAGGGTTTTCCGGCCCAAGCCCAGGGTGCTGGCGGCGAAGTGCGTAGGGTGTGGCCGCTGTGCGGAGAGCTGCCCCCAGCAGATTATTACCATCCGGGAGGGCAAGGCGCGGATTGATTTGGGGCGTTGTATTTCCTGCTTTTGCTGCCAGGAGATGTGCCCGGTAAAGGCCATTGAGGGAAAGCGGTAGCGCCAATGATGCGAACCCACCTGTCCCACAGGCTGCCGCCCGGTCTTTACCCCCTGCACCTCCCTACCGCTTCTCCAGCGCCGCCCGGTACAGCTCCCCCTTCCGATAGCCGGAATCCGCCGCCACATTCTTGGCCGCGTCGGAAAGAGACAC
Source organism: Angelakisella sp. (assembly GCA_022795575.1). Lineage (GTDB taxonomy): Bacteria > Bacillota > Clostridia > Oscillospirales > Ruminococcaceae > Angelakisella. The sequence continues at coordinate 3,109 of JAAWGY010000201.1, forward strand.
CCCGCACCCAGCCATCTGAACCACCAGCTCCACCGCCTCCCCAAAGGTAAGGGAAGGCCCCTTCTCCTCCGGAGCCCCCTCCACAATAAGAACATACTCCCCCTTTGGCTCCCGCTCCCGGTATAACTCAACAGCCTGCGCCAGCGTCGTGCGCATATACTCCTCGTATATCTTTGTAATCTCACGACAAAGCGTAATCCGTCGTTCCCCCCCAAAAGCCTCCGCCATATCGGAAAGCGTGCCCCGGAGCTTATGGGGCGCCTCGTAGAAGATAAGGGTGCGGGAATCCCCCCGTACCTGCGCCAGCCGCTCCCGACGGCTGGAGGGCTTCACCGAAAGGAACCCCTCAAAGGCAAAGCGCCCCGTTGGCAGCCCGGAAGCCGCCAGCGCGGAAAGCGCCGCCGTGGGCCCGGGAACCACCCGTACCGGAACCCCCGCGTCGTGGCAAAGGGCAACCAGCTCCTCCCCCGGATCGCTGATGCACGGCATCCCCGCGTCGGTAATCACCGCGCAGCTCTCCCCCGCCTGGATCCGCCGGAGAATCTGCTCCCCCCGCTCCCGGATGTTGTGCTGGTAGTAGCTGATCATCGGCTTCTTGATGCCGAAGTGGTTCAGCAGCTTCATCGAAACCCGGGTGTCCTCGGCGGCGATAAAGTCCACCTGTCCCAATACCTCCAGGGCCCGGGGGCCGATGTCCCCTAAGTTGCCAATAGGGGTACCTATAATGTATAAAGTTGACATAACGCCCCTCCGCTTCGCAATATTTACGTTATAATATACAATGGGTATTTGCTTCCCGGTTGGTCTCTGCCAGGATGCCCGCCACCTGGCCGGGGGCAAGGCTGGCAAAGGGACAAAGGGGGGCAGGAGCATCCTCCTTTGCCCCCAAGGGGAGGCAGCACCAAAGGACATCCAGCCATCGGCCCTGCTTGTAGCCGGCCTGGGGGAAGATTGCCAGCTCCCGGAAGCCCAGCTTGCGGTGGAAGGCTTCGCTGGCGGGGTTGGGATGGGTGATGCAGCCGTAAAAGCTGCGGATGCCCTGGAGCGCCACTAATTTCAGGAGACAGCGGTAAAGGGGGGCGGCAAGGCCGGTGCCCTGGGCCTCCGGGCAGAGGTAGATGGAGCCCTCGGCGCCCCACTGGTAGGCCGCCCGGCTGTGGTAGGGGCTGGCGTAGGCGTAGCCTAAAACGGAACCGGCGTCGTCCTGGGCCAGCAGCCAGGGGAATCGGGGGAGCGTCTCCTCTACCCGGCGGCGGAACTCCGGGAGGGTGGGGACCTCGTATTCAAAGGTGATGACCGTCTCCCGGACATAGGGGGCGTAAACCGCCAGCATGGCGGCGGCGTCCTCGGGGGTGGCAAGGCGGATGGTGATCATGGGGCGGGGGCCTCCTTTCCGTAGATTGTCAGCACCTCGGGGGAAAATCCCCCTTGGGGGTTCTCCATCAGCAGGGGGGCCTCCACCTGGAGGGAAGGGCGTCCCCCCTTGCGGCCCTCTAACAGGAAGAGCCAGGGCGGCGTGCCGGCCAGCTTTTGGACAAGGCGGAGGCGCTTGGGCTCCAGGCCGGCGGCGCGGAGCGCTTCCATGGCGTCGGCAAGGCGCTGGGGGCGCCCGCAGAGGCAAAAGCGTCCCCCAAAGCGGAGCAGCCTGGCAGCGGCGGCGGCAATGGCCGGGAGGTCGCAGGCGACCTCGTGGCGGGCGGCAAGGCGGTGGGGGGATTGGGCGGGCGCCCCGGTGCCGGGGGCGTTGTAGGGCGGGTTGCAGGTGACAAGGTCCAGGGAGGCGGTGGGGATATCCCCGGGGCCCAGCTCCCGCAGGTCCCGGCAGATGGGGAGGAGCCGCCCCTCCAGGGCGTTTTCCCGGACGGTGCGCTCCAGCAGGGCGATGGGCTGGGGCAGCAGCTCCACGGCGTAGGCGGCAGCGGGGGCGGCCTCCCGGCGGAGCCAAAGGACAGGGATAATGCCGCAGCCGGAGCAGAGGTCGCAGGCCCGGTCCCCCCGATGGGGGGCGGAAAAGTGGGCAAGGAGAAAGGCGTCGGTGCCAAAGCGGTGCTCCCGGCTGATCCAGAGCCGCAGCGGGCCGATCTGTTCAAGGGTAGGGTCCATGGCGATCCCTCCGGTAAAAGATGGATGATATATAGCAATCATCAGAATTGGCGGCATACAGCTGGGCGAGGAGCTTTTTCAGCTGCCGAAGCCCCAAAAACGCAGGAAGCCTTGATGGCTTTCAAGTTT
>JAAWGY010000202.1 GCA_022795575.1 Angelakisella sp.
GCGGCGTGTGCCTCCGGCCCGTTTGGCAGGACGCAGCAGAAAAGCCTGTAAGAACCTGTATTCACAACCGTCTGACGCCGTCAGGCCAGGTCTTTTCCCTCCCTGCCGCGTTACTGCGCCCGCAGGCGCGTCCAGGCGCAACCGCCGCAGGCGGCTCTTAGCGCCTGGAAAAATCCTTGCAATACACCAAGTATTGCTGCGGTTTTTTGCTTTGCAGGGCGGGAAAATCCCTTGTCCTGCCTGCATCATCCGGTTATGAATACAGGTTCTAAAACGCTTTCCGGTCAGATGCCGCGCAGGTTCTTACACTTTCATTATATTGTCTGACTACGGGTTTGTCAATGGAAAATCCCTCTCGCTGCCGCTGCCCGGATTCCTCCGGGGCGGCTGCCTCCGCCGAAAATGCCGGCGGGATGTTGGTGATATTGCGGCTTTACAAGGGGTGTGATAGGATGATATACTATAGTCATCATACTATAAGTCATATTGTATGATAACTATACCTGCCTGCCGGCAGGAAGGGAGCTTGCTATGGAACTGAAAAAACGGATCACCGTCCTTTCCCCCTCCTTTGCCCTTACCTCCATCCTTTCCCTGGCCCCTGCCATCACCAGCATTGCGGCGGCCTTTCCGGAAACTTCCACCTCCATGGTCCAGACGCTGACCACCCTGCCCTCCCTCATCGCCATTCCGGTGATCCTCATCTCCGGGCGGCTCTCCACCATCACCACCAAAAAGCGGATCGTCACCGCCTCCCTTGTGCTGATGCTCCTGGGGGGGCTGGCCCCCCTCCTCTTCCACAGCCGGTTTTCCCAGCTGATGGCGGCGGCGGTGGTCTTTGGCCTGGGGTATGGCGGCATCTCCCCCCTGACCACCGCCCTGATCCACGAGCACTACAGCCAGGGGGAACAGCCCATGATGCTGGGGCTCCAGTCGGCGGTCATCGGCGTAGGGGGAGCCCTCTTTTCCTTCCTGGGGGGACGGCTGGCAGCGGTGCGGTGGTGGTATGCCTACTTTGCATTCCTCCTCTTTCTCCCCATCCTGCTGCTGGTGCTGATGCTCCCCCGGGGGGAGACGGCGCCCCGGGCAGCTGGCCGCACCGGCGGCATCAGCCCCCGGCTGCTTCTCTACGCAGGACAGGCCATCGTTTACTGCGTCTTCCTCTACATCTTCCAGACCAGCATCGCCCTGCTGGTGGCCGGCCGGGGGCTGGGGGGCGCGGAGGTATCCGGGCGGATCCTCTCGGTCCAGTCGGTGTTCAGCATCCTTTCCGGGGTTTTGGGAGGCGTCATCCTCACCCGGCTGGGGCGCTACTCCCTGCCGGTTATCTTTGGCGGAACGGCGGCCTCGCTGCTCATCGCCTACCTTGCCGGCGGCGTGCTGCCCCTCTTTGTCTCGGCGGCGGTGCTGGGGTTCTTCTTCGCCCTGCGGATGCCCGCCGGGTACCTGAAGGCCACCCAGTCGGTGCCACCGGCGGCGGCTACCATGGCCATCGCCTTTTATTGCAGCGCAAGCCAGGCGGGGCAGTTTCTCTCCCCGGCGGTGGTGGGGTGGCTCAGCGGCCTGCTGGGCATCGGCCTGGAGCGGCGCTTTCTGCTGGGCGGTGTCTGCCTGACGGTGCTGGCGGTCCTTTCGGCGGTGTGGGAATGGTGGCAGGCGGCGGAGGTCCGCCGGTCCCCCGCCAGTGGCCCCTTAGCCTGACGCCCTGCTCTTTGCGGAAGCGGAAAAGTGGGCCGGCGGCATCCAAAAGCCCCGGCCCCCTTTGTATCGTTGGGGTAGCGTTATCCCAGGAAAAGCGCCGCCAAAAGGCTCCGGAGCACGTGGTACCACATCACCGCGCAATACTCGATTTTGCGGGGGAGGACACCGGCGAGCTTCAGCACCGCCACAAAGATGATGGTAAAGGCGCAGGCCTGGATGGCAGGGAGGAATTTACTGACCAGATTACCGAAGCTGAAGCAGGCGCCGGTAACAAAAAAGCCGACGCCAAGGTCCGGGACGGTCGGTTGACACCTGCTCCGGGGCTCCCGGGGCCGGCATTGTTTGTTCTTGTTCTGTAATTTGCGGTTGACAATTCCTTTATAGGTGGTATAATCTATAAGAATGTTTTTGTGGTATCTGTTGGTGTGTGGCACTGCTGGTAGCGCGCCTGCTTTGGGAGGATGACCAGAAGAGACCGCAAATGTAAAATCGGGGCGTAGCGCAGCTGGTAGCGCGCCTGCTTTGGGAGCAGGATGCCGGGTGTTCGAATCACCTCGCTCCGACCACACTTATAGCAACCATCAAAATTGTCGACACCCATCTGGACGGCAGCTTTCCCAGCTGCCTTTGTCCCAAAAACTTGAAAGCCATCAAGCCTTCCTGCGTTTTTGGGGCTTCGGCAGCTGAAAAAGCTCCTCGCCCAGCTGTATGCCGCCAATTCTGATGATTGCTATAGAGGTCAAGAAAGATATTTGGGCGATAATCCCAGTATTTAAGCGGCCTCGCGGGCTCGTGGACAGGTAAGTTCACGAGCCCGAAATTTTAGATATTCAAGGGGGCATATTCCAAGCGGCAGGTATCGAACCTGCGCTGGATAAAGTCCTCTTCCCTGTTCATAAGTGCCCGCTCGGCTGTCCTTCCCTTATAGGGAAAACCGCCGGGCATTTTTGTTTCCGGCTTCAAAAAGACCTGCCAAGGCGGCGTGCAGGGAGATTCTAAATAGACGCTAAGAAAAGTCAAGCACAAAATTGAAGAAATGCAATATTTTTTGTAAGTCGTAAGAGGGGTACAGAAAACCAAGCCACCGCCGTTAAATAATTTTGACGCGGGCCTCAAACAAGTAGATTTGAGAACAGATGGTTAGACTTTCAGGCCGTCCAGGTACTGCTTTACGGTGACACAGTAAATTAGAATGCGTAATCAGCCCCCAAGCGCCGGTATTTTGCGAAAGCAAGATATCGGCGTTTTCCTCTTCCCATAGAGATATCCAGAAAGAGCGAAGCATTGTATCAAAGCAGCAGACCCGGCGGGAACATCCCCTTTGTTTTGCTGTGAGGTGATTCGGTAAACAGTGGGGCCGTTTTAGCGGCAAGTTCCTGCGGGGTGTCCCTGAATCGGCCGCGGATCCATTCATCGATCACTCCAAAGATTGCCCCAGCGTAAAACCGAGCCGGATATTTCTCGCTCTCTTCACCTTCACTACTATTTTTGACCATCACATGGTTACAGGCTTCAAACACGACGCCGGATAGTCCGCCTGCATACAAAGTCAAAAACAGCTCTTTGTTTTGATAGAAGCAGTCGTAGTAAAGAACCAGACCTTCGGCAAGCCCCTGCTCCCAATCCCATTCCAGCAGCTGATTCTTTACCGTCCACTGGACCCAAAGCTTTTCCAGCTTAAAAACAAGTGCGTCTCTTTTGGACGCAAAACAGCGGAACCAAGTCGTTCGTCCTACCTCGGCGCAGGCTACAATCTCCTGCACGGTGATCTTCTCTATTGGCTTGACCTCCAGAAGTTTTATCAATGCATCTGCCATACACTCCTTCAAAAACTCAGTCGTCATCGGATTCTTCCCCATCGCTGCTTCACCGTCCCATGGTACTTTTTTGCGCTTTTGTTCCTTTGGGGGATGTTTTTTCGCCTTTGTACCATCCCTCTTTGGATGCCTTGAAATCGTATGCGAGCATGGTATAATAATTCTTAAATGATACTATCATACCAAATCGTATTTTATCCGTTATTATTGAAACAGTCAAGCCTCGTATTGCGATGGACCAGACAGGAGGAGAAACAGTATGCAGGGAACCATGAAATGCGCAATCTACCACGGTATCAAAAATGTGACCGTGGGGGAACGGCCTATCCCACAGATCGGCGCAAAGGACATTTTGGTCAAGAATCTGCGCGCCGGTATCTGCGGCAGTGACACTGGGGCCTGGCTCCATGGCGGCGAACCGACGGGGATCTTTCCCGGACAGCAGTTTGGACACGAGGCTGTCAGCCAGGTCGTGGAGAAGGGCTCTGAGGTTGGCGACGATATCAATATTGGGGACATCGTCTTTATCGATCCCGCTACCGCCAGCAAGGCGGGGCTGATTATGGCAGATATGATTCGGTGCCTTTAGCCAGTACCTCAAGGTGGAGGACGCCAAGGTCAACTACAATGTTTAGTTGGGGAAGGATGTGGACCTGGATGCCGCCGTGCTGATCGAGCCCCTGAGTGTTGGCACAAAGGGCGCCGTCTGCACAAACCCCGCGCTTACCGACCATGTGGTAGTCCTGGGGGCCGGGACGATTGGTCTTTCCGCCGCCGCCGGGCTTATTGCGCGGGGGATGAAGGATGTCTGTGTTGTGGACCGGGATCCCTGGCGGCTTTCCATTGCCAAAGAGTTGGGGGCGCTGACCATTGACACCTCGGTGGAGGATATGAACGCCAAGCTGCTCGAATACTTCGGGCCCGCTCCCGCCGGTAACACTCACTTGGAATACATGGATAAGGCTCTGCTGAACCAGTTTATCGAGTTTATGAAAAAGGCGAATATGCTCACCGGCAAGCAGGCTCCCAATGTGGATCTGTATGTTGACGCCGCCGGGGCGGCTCTGCTGCTTCAGGAGTGCTTTAACAGCGCAAAACACGGCACCAAGTATTCCATTGTTGCGGTCTATGGAAAGATGCTGGAATTTGCCGGCGGCAACTTTATCCGCAACGAGCCTGTTATTCGCGGTTCCACGGCATATGACCATGCAGTCATCACCGAGGTCATTGACCATATCATAAAGCAAAAAACCCCTATCAAGAAGATCGTGACAGCAAAGTTCCGGCTCGATGATTTTGCGGAGGCCATTGATACCGCCAGCAAGGCGGACCACAATATCAAAGTCATCATCGACTACGAGATCTGATAGGATGACCTTCTGCCTGAAAAGAGTCCGTCCTGCTTCACGCCCGGCGTCAAGCTGATCGGCAAGCAAAACGCATCAACGCGCAAGAAAAGCGACAGGGTAAAACCGGATACTTGAATTGTCAAGTCAAGTGCAACAAAAGGGAGAGATTATAGAAAACCTCAAAGGGGGGTCTTAAAGCCTAAACATTTGCGAGGACGAAGATTGAGTTTTTGAAAGACAGCCTGTATCTCTTCTTCAGAAATCGTAGCGAAATTGGTGGATTTTGGAAAGTATTCCCTGATAAGACCATTGGTGTTTTCGTTGCTGCCTCTTGCCCAGGGATGGTGAGGGAGAGGAAAATAGAATTCCGCTTTTAATGCAGCTGTGACCTTCCTATGGTGAGAAAACTCTGTCCCCCGGTCCGGTGTAATGGTGTATACTGGTAGTCCTT
>JAAWGY010000203.1 GCA_022795575.1 Angelakisella sp.
GCGGCGGGCTGTTTTGGGGAGAAAGCGGCTACTCCTAACCCCGGCCGCGGTTTGCGCTTCCTGGTTAGTCGGGCGGCAAACCGCCATTGGCCCATCCTCTCCAAAACGCCGCCGTTTTTGGACCGCGGCCTGTCGGCCTAAATAGAACGGCAGGCGATACCGGGGAATCGTTTCCCCAAAGTACCGGGCAACGTCGGGCAAGCATCCCCCCAAAGCAGCAGACAACGCCCCAGGGAACCGTGCCTCCAAAGGGCTGCGAAGCAGCCCCTACGGCCAACCGCCGAAGGCGGCTCTTAGGCCGGCCTCCCCTGAAAGGGGAGGTGTCGCCCGCAGGCGACGGAGAGGTCGGCCCCCGCAGGGGCCGCTCCCCCGTAGTGCACCTACTAAACATGGTGTACCTGTAAGCGCAGTGCGCCCCACAAACAGCAGGCCCCGCTCCCCTTGCCACAAGCCCTGCTGTTCTTGTAGCATCCTGGGGCCTTTCGCTCCCTGCGGGGAGCGACCAGGGCGCTGCCCTGGACCTGCAAGCCTTTGAAAAGGCTTGACCGAAACTTCTATCGCCCTTCGGGCATTCCGGCGGGCAGCCCCTGCGCTGCCCCAAACATCGGCTGTTACCCCTCCCCCAATCTACCGGCGCTCCCCAGCAGCTGCATCTTATGGCGGTACAGCTCCCTTAATGCCCCCCGGGTAACACCGGTAAACACCCGGCAGTCAATCGCCCCCGGGTTTTCCGCCAGCACCCGGCGGGTGTGCGCCATCGCCGTAATCCACCCGTCCGAGGCAATGTTTACCTTGCATACGTTCATCCCCGCCGCCCGGGCTACCTGCTCCTCCGGTATCCCCGCCGCCGCCGGGATCCTCCCCCCGTAGCGGTTAACCATCGCCACACACTCCGGCGGCAAACAGGATGCCCCGTGCAGCACAATGGGAAACCCCGGCAGCAGCTCCGCCGTCCGGGCCAGCAGGTCGTACCGCAGCTCCGGCAGCCTCCCGTCCGGCCCGGGCCGCAGCTTCACCATCCCGTGGCAGGTCCCCACCGCCATGGCCAGGCTGTCCACCCCCGTGGCCCGTACAAACGCCGCCGCCCCCTCCGGGTCGGTGTAGTCCAGCGAGTCCGCCCCCAAATGCTCATCCCCCAGCGCCCCCAGCTCCGCCTCCACCGTTACGTCGTAGCGGTGGGCGTATTCCACCACCCGGCGGGTAAGAGCGATGTTTTCCTCAAAGGGCAGGGCGCTGCCGTCAATCATCACCGAGGAAAAGCCCCCCTCGATAGCCTCTACACACTGCTGGTAGCTCTTGCCGTGGTCCAGGTGCAGCGCCGCCTCCACCGCCAGCCCCTCGGCCCGCAGCCGCTCCACCGCCCCCTGTACCATCCGGGCGGTTAAAAAGCCCCCTAACTGCCCCCGAAGGTTGGGGGAGGCCAGCAGAATCACCGGCGAGCCCTCCTCCCCGGCGGCGTCAAAGATGGCGTTTACCTGCTCCGCCGAGATAAAGTACAGCGCCGGCACCGCGTAGCCCCCCTCGTACGCCCGCCGGAGCATCCCCCGGGTGTTTACAAGCCCCAGGCTCCGGTAATCCAACATAACAATCCGCCCCTTTTGAATGGTGTAGTTTTTTGATGGTTTTATCATAGCAAGGCGAAAAAATAAAGTCAACCGGCTGGAAAGAACATGAAAAAAATGAACAACAAAACAAAAGATTCTACCACCTCCCCCCGGCGGATCATCCACCTGCGGACCGAGCTGCTGCTGAGCTTTACGCTGCTGACGGTGGTCATCACCCTGCTGCTTGTGGGGGGCGTCTACCGGACAGGCCGGGAGATCATCCGGGAAAACGCCGCCAGCGCCTACCTCACCGGCCTCCAGTACTCCATCCGGGTGCTGGACCGCTCCCTGGCGGGGGTGGAGTATGCCACCTTCCCCCTGCTGATGGATACCGACGCCAAGGCATTCCTCCAGGCCCATGCCGCCGCCGGCCCCTACCAGCGTTACCAGGCAGACCAGTACCTGCTGGCCCAGCTTAAAAACATCACTATCCAAAGCGACGAGGTGGATAGCGCCTACCTTTACTACGCCGGCGATGGCAGCCTTATCGGCACCAATCTTTCCCATACCTACCGCCAGGAGGAGCTCCGGCAGCTGGGGTGGGAGGAGCTGCTGGCCTCCCGGGAGAACATCCGCCTGGGCCAGTGGCTGGCGACGCCCTCCCTCAGCGCCCCGGGGGAGACACTGGTCAGCAACTTTAAGTGGATCCAGGCCAACGACCGGGTGCTGGGGGTGATCGTGGTAAACATCAAGCCGGAGCTTTGGGACAAGGTCCTGGGCTCCCCCGATAGCTCCTTTACCATGCTCAGCTTTGACAGTGCCGGCCGCCTCCTGAGCCAGAAGGACCTCCCCCCGGATCTCCCCTGGCCCCCGGAGGACCTGACGGGGCGGGATACCGACGGGTACTTTGACCAGGGGCCCTACACCCTTTCCTGCGTGCGGTCCGAGTATAGCGGATGGTATTATCTTAGGGTATCCCGCACCGACCATATGCTGGGGCAGCTCCGGGCCTTCCGGGTCCGGGTGCTGCCGGCCATTGCGGCGGTAGCGGCGGCTACCCTGCTCACCATGGCCCTGGTGACGGCCCACGTGATGCACCCGGTGAACGTCCTCAAAAACGCCATGGCCCGGATGGGGGAGGGGGACCTTTCGGTGCGGATCCAGGAGGAGCGGCGGGACGACTTCCAGATCCTCTACCGGGGGTTTAACAGCATGGCGGATAACCTGGACCGCACGGTGCAGACCGTCTACCTCCAAAAGCTGGAGCAGAAGGACATGAGTATGCGGATCCTCCGTTCCCAGATCAACGCCCACTTTCTCTACAACACCCTGGATACCATCCGCTGGATTGCGGTGCTCCACCAGGAGCCGGAGGTGAGCCAGCTTGTGACCCACCTGGCCAACTACTACCGGGTGGCCCTCAACCAGGGGCGGGATTTGCAGCCCCTTTCCGACTGTCTTTCCCTCATCGATAGCTATCTGAAGATATGGGAGGCCAAAAACGACCAGCGGATTCTCTTCCGGGCCCAGCTGCCCCCGGAGGCCCAGGGGCTCTGTATCCTGAAAAACATCCTCCAGCCCCTGGTGGAAAACAGCATCCAGCATGGGCTGGATGGCAGCCGCCCCCTGACCATCCTGTTCACCGCCCAGCCGGACTGGGAGGCGGGGACCCTTACCGTCACCCTCCGGGACGACGGCAAGGGCATCCCGCCCCGGCGGCTGGCCCGGCTCCGGCAGCAGCTGGCCGGCGGGGAGGGGGCCGGGGACCAGGGCTTTGCCCTTTGGAACATCAACGACCAGCTGAAAACCTACTACGGAGAGGGCTATGGCCTTTGGCTGGAGAGTGTGGAGGGCAGCTTTACCAGCGTCAGGATAACGATGCCCATCAGGGAGGCGGACCAGAATGTACAGGCTGTTGATTGCGGAGGATGAGAAGTGGATCCGGGCGGGGCTGGTCCGGACGGTGGACTGGGCGGGGCTGGGCTTTGGCCAGGTGCTGGAGGCCCCCGACGGCGGGACCGCCTTGGAGCTGGCCCTGGCCTGCCAGCCGGAGGTCATCATCTCGGACATCAAGATGCCCCGCCTCACCGGGTTGGAGCTGGCGGAGCGGCTGCGCCAGGAGGGGAGCGACGCCCAGATCATCCTGATCAGCGGCTACAGCGAGTTTTCCTATGCCCAGCGGGCCATCCACTACGGCGTCACCGAGTACCTCCTAAAGCCCATCGAGATGGACAAGCTTTTGGCGGCGGTCAGGGCCTGTGTGGGGCGGCTGGGGCAAAAGCGGGAGGCCCCGCCCCCCGAGCCGGACCGCGCCATCCTCCGGGGCCACTACCTCCAAAGGGCGATTCGGGGGGAGGGGCCGGCGGAGGAGGAGGCCTGCCTGCAATGGCTGGAGAAGGTGGGGATCCGGTGCCGGGGCAGCAAGGCCCAGGTGGCGGTGCTCTGCCTGCCGGAGGAGCAGCCCGTGGGGGCGGGGGAGCTGGCCGGGCTGGCGGCGGGGGAGCCGGGGAGGTATTTCTTTGAGAACCGCCCCGGGGAGCTCTGCGGCCTCCTCCTTTCCCGGGAGGGGGAGGGGCCGGCGGCGCTCCAGGGGATCTGCCAACGCTTTTTCGAGGCCTGGCAGTTCCACCCCCTGGCCGGCCTGGGCGCCCCGGCGGAGGTCCACCGGCTGGCCCAGTCCTACCGTCAGGCGGTTCTCCGGTGCGAGTGGAGCTTCTTTTTCCCGGAGGGGCCGGCGGGGGCGGAGGAACCCCGGGGTGGCGGGGAAAAGCGGTATCTGCCGCCGCCCTGCGCCCAGCTGGGCAACCTCCTCCTTTACAGCGGCCCCCAGGAGGCGGTGCGGTATGTCCGGGAGGAGCTTGCCCGGCTGCTGGCCGCGGTGACGCCGGACAGCGCCCCTCAGCTGCGCCGGGAGCTGCTCCGGGAGCTGGAGCAGGCCGTTTCCCAGTGCCGCCCCCCGGAGCTCCCCCAGCTGCTCCGCCGTCTCCGGGAGCAGCCCTCTCTGCGGGAGCTGCAACGGCACCTGGAGGAGCTCATCCCCCGGCTGGCCCAGGTGGAGGGGGACAGGCACGGCAACACCGGCCAGCTGATCCGGATGGCCATCGATTACGTCCAGAAGTACTACTATGAGGACATCTCCATGAAGATGGTGGCCCAGCATCTCTGCGTCAATCCGTCTTATTTTTCCCACGTTTTCAGCGAGCGCACCGGCACCCCCTTTGTCCGGTATCTCAACGCCTACCGGGTGGCAATGGCAAAAAAGCTGCTGGCCGATCCTACGATTAAGGTTTACGAGGTAGCGAATCTGGTAGGCTTTGATGATTACCGTTATTTTTCCAAGCTCTTCAAGCGCCTGGAGGGCGTATCGCCGGATCTTTACCGTAACGTGGTGCTAAAGGGGGCGAATTGAGAAGGGAGGGGAAAGGCAATGTGGCTGATGGGCCCAAAACACGCCCACCCCACAACCAACCAAAGCCACAACCCAGCAAGCCCAACCCACCCCACCCCCCGCCGCCCGGCGGCGGCCCAAAGGCCGAAGACTGGAGGGATTCCCCCCGCAGGGAATCGGATCCGCCGGAGGCCCCACCCGACCGAAGGGAGAGGATTCCCCCCGCAGGGAATCGGATCCGCCGGAGGCCCCACCCGACCGAAGGGAGGGGAGCCCCCCGCAGGGAATCAGATCCGCCGGAGGCACCTTGTCAGGCCAACCGGAAGGAGGGAGCGGGCCATAACGCTCCCCCCGCAAGGCCGCTGGAGCCTG
>JAAWGY010000204.1 GCA_022795575.1 Angelakisella sp.
GGATTTGCCCTCGCCGCCGCCGTGGGGGTGGTCGCAGGGGTTCATCACCGAGCCGCGGACGGTGGGGCGGATGCCCAGGTGCCGGGTGCGGCCGGCCTTGCCGATGTTGACGTTTTCGTGGTCGATGTTGCCCACCTGGCCAATGGTGGCCATGCACTTATCCGAGACGTTGCGGAGCTCGCCGGAGGGGAGGCGGACCATGGCGTAGCCGTTCTCCTTGGCCATCAGCTGGGCCTGGATGCCGGCGGCCCGGGCCAGCTGGGCCCCCTTGCCGGGGTATAGCTCGATGTTGTGGATAAAGGTACCGACCGGGATGCTGGAAAGGGGCAGGGCGTTGCCGGGCTTGATGTCGGCGCCGGTGCCGCTGACCACGGTATCCCCCACCTTAAGGCCGTGGGGGGCGACGATGTAGCGCTTCTCGCCGTCCTCGTACTGCACCAGGGCGATGTGGGCGCTGCGGTTGGGGTCGTACTCCAGGGTCAGCACCTTGGCGGGCATATCCGCCTTGTCCCGCTTAAAGTCGATGATGCGGTACTTCTGGCGGTTGCCGCCGCCGTGGTGGCGGACGGTGATGCGGCCGGTGTTGTTGCGGCCGGCGTGCTTTTTGACGGGCTGGAGAAGGCTCTTCTCCGGGGCCACCTTGGACAGCCCGGAATAGTCGGTCACGGTCATGCCGCGGCGGCCGGGCGTCGTGGGCTTGTATGCTTTAATGGCCATTGTGGTTTCACTCTCCTTGTTGTAATTAGCGGGGCTCGGAACACCCCATACCTTCGGGGCTTTTCATCCCCGGCGTTTTTTCGGGCCGGGCGCGCCCGGCATCCGTCCTTTTGCTCCGCTGCTCTTTCCCCCGCCTTGGGCCGGTGGAGAAGGGCGTGGGGAATGGTTCCTTGCTGCCTTCTCAAGGGGCCGTGCCAGGGGAAGCGCAGGGGGAGCGGTCCTCCGCCCTTTACTGCATGGACTCGAAGAATTCGATGCCCTTGCTGTCGGCGGTGAGGGTGACGATGGCCTTCTTCCAGGCGGGGGTGCGGCCCTCGTTGCGGCCCATCCGCTTCAGGCGGCCGCGGCAGTTCATGGTGTTGACGGCCGCAACCTTGGTGCCGGGGAAGATGGCCTCTACCGCCCGGCCGATCTCGATCTTGCCCGCGCCCTTGGCCACCCGGAAGGTGTACTTCCGCTGGGCCATGGCGTCCATGGAGTTCTCGGTGATAATGGGGGCGAGGATGACGTCATAGGGAGTTCTCATTTGCTGTACACCTCCTCGATCTTATCGACGGCGGCGGCAGACACCACCATCTTGCCGGCGTTCAGGATGTCGTAGCTGTTGAGGGAGCCCACGATGGCGGTGCGCACCCCGGGGATGTTCCGGGCGCTCTTTACCAGCATGGGGTCGGTCTGGTGGGTGACGATCAGGGCCTTGCGGTCCGCGCCCAGGGCCTTCAGCATCTCGACGACGGCCTTGGTCTTGTAGCCCTCCAGCTTGATGTCGTCCACCAGCACCAGCTCCTGCTCCAGCACCTTGGCGGAGAGAGCGGACCGCAGGGCCAGCACCTTCATCTTGTGGTTGAGGCTGTAGCGGTAGCACCGGGGCTTGGGGCCCAGGGCGACGCCGCCGTGCTTCCACTGGGGGGCGCGGGTAGAGCCCTGCCGGGCGTGGCCGGTGCCCTTTTGCCGCCAGGGCTTTTTGCCGCCTCCGGCCACCTCGGTACGGGTGAGGGTGGACTGGGTGCCCTGGCGCTGGTTGGCCAGGTAGTTCTTAATGACGGCGTGGAGGACCACCTTGTTGGGGACGATGCCGAAAATGGCGTCCGAAAGGTCTTTTTCTCCAACGCTCTTGCCGGTCATATCGTAAATCGTAACCTTTGGCATTGTTTCTTCCTCCTTCCTTACGCCTTTACGCTATCGGTGATGCAGACGATGCCGTTCTTGGGGCCGGGCACGGCGCCCCGGATGGCGATGAGGTTGTTCTCGGCATCCACCCGGACCACGTCCAGGTTCTGGACCGTCACCCGCTGGAAGCCCATGTGGCCCGGCAGGCGCTTGCCCTTGAAGACCCGGCTGGGGCTGGAGCAGGCGCCGTTGGAGCCGGCGTGGCGGTGGACAGGGCCGGAACCGTGGGTATCCTTGAGGCTGTGGTTGTGCCAGCGCTTGATGGTGCCGGCGTAGCCCTTGCCCTTGGAGGTGCCGCAGACGTCCACGTGGTCCCCGGGGGCGAAGGTATCCGCTTTGATGATATCCCCTACCGCAAGGGTGATGTCGCGGAGGCGAAACTCCCGCAGCACCCGCTTGGCAGCCACGTCCGCCTTGGCGAAGTGGCCCTTGAGGGCCTTGGTGAGCTTTTTGTCGCTGATGGCGCCAAAGCCGATCTGCACGGCGTCGTAGCCGTCGTTTTCGGCGGTTTTGCGCTGGACAACGACACAGGGGCCGGCCTCCACCACGGTGACGGGGATGATGGTCCCGTTCTCGTCAAAAAGCTGGGTCATGCCGATCTTTTTGCCGATGATGCATTTTTCCATTGTTGTTTTCCTCCTGTTCGGTTATTGGTTGACTCTTTGTTAGGACAGAGCCAACATGACCTTGCCGGGACCTCCCGGCGCTCAGGGTCTTTTGGGATTAGAGCTTGATTTCGATCTCGACGCCGGCGGGGAGCTCCAGCCCCTTGAGGGCCTCCACCGTCTTGTTGGAGGGCCGCAGGATATCGATCAGGCGCTTATGGGTGCGCATCTCGAATTGCTCCCGGCTATCCTTGTACTTGTGCACCGCCCGCAGGATGGTGACGACCTCCCGCTCGGTGGGAAGGGGGATGGGGCCGGACACGCGAGCGCCGGTGCGCTTTGCCGTCTCCACGATCTTCTCCGCGGCGGTATCCACCAGCTGATGCTCGTAGCTCTTAAGCCTGATCCTGATCTTTTCCTTGACTGCCACTTTTTCATCGCCTCCTAAAATTTTTGTGGCGACGGTTTCTACTGCCCAAAGCCGCATCCGCTGCTTCCTTGCCGCAAACCCCGCCGGGTGTTCCGCGCCTCTGCATCAAAAAATCCGGGAAACTCCGCCGTCATAGCGGCGCAGCTCCGCCGGGACCTCATACACGCAGCGCGCGGGAGCCCGTTGTGGCCCGCGTCTTGCCAGTATTCCAAGCCGCCCGGTTTCAAATCGGACATACTCCGCGGAAATTCCCCGCTCACCCTGCCGTCGCAGGGCCCCGGCCCGCCTGTCAGGCGCGCCGGGAGGCGGCCACCTCCCGCATCATCGCATATCTTGTGCAGTCATGCCTTAGTATAATACCATTTCTCCCCGGTGATTGCAAGTGTTTTTTTCGCTATCCTCAAAAAAATCTCCGGCAGCGTCCTTCTGCCGGTTTTTTCCCTGATAGAGCAGCACCTGGGCCACCCGCACCGCCGGCGGGGGTGTCTCCAAAATCAGCCGCAGCTCCTCCCCGGCCCGGCGCAGCGGCCCGGCATCCACCCGGGCGGTGCGCCCCAGCAGGGTAAAGCTCCTGACATCCCCCTCCAGCCGGGTCTCCCAAAGGGGGGGCGACTGCTGGATGGTGACTGACCGGATCTGCCGGTCCACCCGGACCAGGCCGGTCCAGCAGCACACCGCCCCCGCCAGCAGGATTGCCGCCGCGGGCCAGGGCCCCCGCCGGCGGGGCAGGGACCGCTTTCTTCCGGCCGCTGTTGTCATCCTTTCCATCTCCTTTTACCGTTCTGTTTTTCCCAGCAGGTAGTCCGCCAGGATGGGTCCTGTCAGCCGGGCGGTATACACCGCCTCGCTGAGGGTATTGCCGTTGGTGCCGAATTCAAAGAGCAGGGAATCCGGCGTCATGCCCAGGTTATAGCCCCGGGTGCAGAAGAAGACGGGGCGCATCAGCCCCGGGTAGGCCTCCTCCACCGCCGCGGTAAACCCCGCCCCAAACCGGAAGTTTTCCCGCCAGCCGGGGATCCCCAGGGTGCCGTCGTCGTAGGGGGCGATGACCATCAGCTGGGCGGCCTTGCGCCCCCCCACCTCCGTCACCGTCTTCAGCACCGAGCCGTCGTCGTAGAGCACCGCGTCACGGTGGACATCGATGGCCACCTGAATGGTGGGGTACTGCTCCAGATACCTCTGGATGGTGGCGGCGCTGCGGTCGTAGGCCCCGTTGTAGGCGGGGTAATCGTGCTGGGTATCGTCGTGGATCACCCCGATCCCCGCCTTGCGCAGCTCCTGGGCCAGGGCCTCCCCCACCGCTGCCATATTGGCAGTATTGTCCTGGCTGCGCCAATTATTCCGGCTGTCGTAGACCTCGCCGTCGTAGGCCTCGTAGCTCTCGGTGGTGTGGGTGTGATAGATCAGGACCTGGGGCTCCGGGCTGTTTTCCTCCAGCAGCACCTTGGCGGGCTGCTCCAGCACCTGGGCCACCTCCTCTATGGTCAGGGTGGTGTAGTTGCGCACCCACCCCTCCCGGTAGCGGCAGAAGGCGGAGTTGTCCTCCTCGCCGGTGATGGTCCTGCTGAGCAGGGGCTCCTGGTACTTTTCCGGGATTTCCGGGGGGTCTCCCTCCTCCCCCGGCCATTCGGGGAGGGGGTAGCGGCTGGCGGTGCTGCCCGGGGCGGGGGCGGTATCTTTGGGCGGGGCGTGGGGGGAATCCGGCAGGGAGGAGCTCTCCCCGGATTGGGGCAGGTCCAGCAGGGGGGGGAGGTCCATGTCCTCGCGGTTCTGGTCCGGCTGGTAGAGGTCGGGGGCGTAGCGCTGGCGGGCGGTATCCAGGGCGCCGCCGGGCATGGCGAAGGCGGCGGAGAGGAGGGTGGCTCGTCCCAAAAGGGCCTCCAGGGCCGGCCCCACCGCCGGCCACGCAAAAAGGAAGAGCCCGGCCCCCAGAAGGGCGGCCAGCCCCCGCGCAAGTGTTGTTCCGTGTGTACCCAGCTCTTTCACCGTCCTGTTCCGCCTCCTTTGGCTTTTGGTAATGTCTATGCGGCGGGGGGAGGGATTAGACGCCGGGGCTGGGAAGGGCCTGACCGGAGCCATGCCCGAAGGGCGCCAAAAGTTTCGGTCAAGCCTTTTCAAAGGCTTGCGGGTCCAGGGCAGAGCCCTGGTCGCTCCCCGCAGGGAGCGAAAGGCTTTGGGAGGCTACAAGAACAGCATGGCTTGTGGCAAAGGGTACAAGCTCTGCCGTTTGTTTATAGGCGCACCGCGTTTATAGGTGCACTTTGGGGGAACGGGGGAGCAGCCCCTGCGGGGGGAACCCCTCCGTCGCCTGCGGGCATCCCTTCGGGAACGTGCCCTACGGGCAACCTCCCCTTTCAGGGGAGGCCGGCCTAAGAGCCG
>JAAWGY010000205.1 GCA_022795575.1 Angelakisella sp.
CGGGGGAACTGGTTCCCCCGTGGGGCGTGGCGGGCCGAAGGCCCCCGGGCCCTCCGCAGAGGGCCCCCACGCCCAAGGTTCCCCCGTGAGGCGCAGCGGCCCCGAAGGCTCCCCGGACCTTCCGCAGAAGGTCCCTGCGCCTTCAGGGCCTGCGCGGCCCTGGACCCGCGGCCCGGTGGCCCGGGCGGGCACAAACCTATGGGACAAGCTGCCCCTCTCCCCAACCCCAAAAATCGAAAAATTCCGTTGCTCGAAAAAAATTTATCGTTTTTCGATAAAAATGTATTGATTTTCGCAATCCCCCGTGGTATACTATCTCCAGCGAAGGCAAAAAGGAGTTGTTGTCACGTGTGGTCTAAGGATTATTCCATCCGCCTCTCCGTCTTCTTCACCCGCTTTTTTCTCATAGCCCTTGCAGCAGCCCTCCTCCTAACCCCCCGTATCGTGAAGGTCTTCGTCACCTTCACCGGCAAGCCGCCAGAGCTTACCGCCCAAATCTCCGCTGCCTTTTACCTCTGCGCCCCAGCCGCCGCCGTGCTGCTGCTCTGCCTCCACCGCCTCCTCGCAGAAATCAGCCGCGGAGAGGTCTTCACCACCGGCAACATCGCCCTGCTGCGCCGCTGCTCCTGGTGCTGTATGGCAGTGGCGGCAGTCTGCCTGCTCTTTACCTGGGCCTTCTTCCCCTTCCTGCTGGTATCCGCCGCAGCCGCCTTCATCGGCCTGATCCTCCGGGTGGTGAAAAATGTCTTCCAGCAGGCCCTGGCCATTAAGGAAGAAAACGATTATACCATATGAAAGGGGGCTTACCTTTGGCCATCCTGGTAAATCTGGATGTGATGATGGCAAAGCGGAAGGTATCCGCCGGGGAGCTCTCGGAGCGGGTGGGCATCACCCCCGCCAATCTGTCCATCCTCAAGAACAACAAGGCAAAAGCCATCCGCTTTTCTACCCTGGAGATGATCTGCCGGGCCCTGGATTGCCAGCCCGCGGATATCCTGGAGTACCGGCCCGATGATGGCAGCGTAAGGAAAGAGTGAGGTTAGAAAAATGAATGATAATCGCATTTACGCGGATGTGCCGGCACCCGCTTCCCCCGGTGCACCCCAAAATACCCAACCCCCGGTTTATCCCGTCTCCGCCCCGGCGGAGCCCTACCGGTTCACACCCCCCAAGCCCCGGGAGGCAGTGCCGGCTGTCCCCCTGGACGGCGGGATCGCCCTGGCCTGCTACGCCGCCGGCTGGTGCTTCCTCCGTCTTGTCTGGCCGGGATACCTGGGGCTGGGGATGCTGCTGTTTACCGCCGCCTTTGCCGGGATGGCCCTGTTCTACCGCCACGGCGCCGGGCAGCCGGTTCCCCGGGGGAGCTATGGCTGGCTTTTGATGATGCTTCTTTCCGCCGGCAGCTTTGTGGTGCTGGATAACGGCCTCCTTTCCTGGCTTAACCTGCTGTTCCTGATGGTGGCGGCGGTTTATTGGGTGGCGGCGCTCTTCGGTACCCGGATGGAGGGGCAGCTGGGGGAACGGCTGGGGGTGGACCTGGCGAACCACCTTTTTGTGGTCCCCTTCCAGAATTTTGGCTGCTTTGCCGCAGTGCTGCGCAGCACCCTGTCCAGGACCCGCCTGGGGAAGAATGTGGGGATCGGCCTGCTCTCCCTCCTCTGCTCCTTCCCCCTGCTGTGGTTTGTCTGCCGGGAGCTTTCCGCCGTAACGGCGGGCTTTGGGGTGGCCCTGGAGCAGCTGGGACAGCTGGTCAGCATCCGGAGCATCTTTTCCGCCACCACCCTGCTGGCCGTCCCCACCGCCTGCTACCTCTTCGGCCTGCTCTACGGCTGCCGCCGCCGGCGCTATACCGGCACCTTTACCCAGGAGGGCCTGGAGGGCGCCGCCCGCCGCCGCCGGGTTCTGCCGCCCGTTGCGGCCTACACCCTGCTGACGGTGCTTTGCCTGATCTACGTCCTCTTCTTCGTCATCGGCGCGGCGGAGCTGGTCTCCCTCCCCCACGGCGGGGAGATGACCCCCTACGACTACTCCCAGTTTGCCCGGAAAGGCTTTTTCGAGCTGTGCCGGGTGTCGGTGGTGAATCTCCTGGTGCTTTGGGCGCTCCGCCTTTTTCTCAACAACGATAGCCAGCGGTCCACCGCGGCAACGCGGATTTTTCATAGCCTCCTCTGCTGTCAAACGCTGCTCCTGATCGCCCTGGCCCTCTGCAAAATGGGACTGTACATCCGGTTTTGCGGCATCACATGGCTCCGGGTCTGTACCACCTGGTTCATGCTGCTGCTGGCGGTGGTCTTCGGGCTTTCTCTCCTGGCGCAGTTCCGGCCAATCCCCCTGGCGCGGTGGACCGCCGCCGCCTTCTGCGTCCTCTTCCTCCTCCTCTGCTGGCTCGATGTGGACGGCCTGGTGGTGAAGAACGCCGTCTGGCGGTACCGGCAGCTGGGGGATGCCGGGGCCATCTCCTATGGCGCCCTGGTGGAGCACTCGGTGGCCGGGGCTCCGGCCCTCTACCAGCTTTGGCGCGAGGAGAAGGAAACCCCCGATTCCCCGGTCCTCCCGGTGCTGGAGGAGCTGCTGAAAACCGCCGCGCGCTTTGCCGACGGCGGGGTGGGGAACAGCCTGGGCCACTTCAACCTCCAGCGGGCCAGGGCGGGGCGCCTTTGCCAGGACTTTCTGTCCCAGCTGCCGCCGGAGCAGCTGTGGTGACAGGAAAAGCCGCCGGCGTGGATTGATCGCCTCTCCCCGCAAAATGCTTGACATCCCCCGGCCAAGGTAGTATAATCAGTAACCGGACAAAGGCGTCTGCGCAGGGCATCCCCAAGGGGAGTGCCTTTGCCGCAGGCGCCTTTTTTGCCAGAAGCTGCATTTACAGGCGGGCCGCGCCCCGGCGGGGGGAAGGCTTCCGCCCTTGCAGCCTCGGAATCACCACAACAGGAGGGCAGCCCATGGCCATCACCACAGCGGAAGCAATGCAGTTTGTGGAGGAGCACGACGTAAAGTTTGTCCGCCTCACCTTCTGTGACCTCTTCGGTATCCAAAAGAATATCGCCATCCTTTCCTCCCAGCTGGAGCGGGCCTTTCTCCGGGGAGTGCCTTTTGACGCCGCCGCCATCCCCGGCTTTGGCGAGCTGACCGGTACCGACCTGCTCCTCTTCCCGGATCCGGACACCCTGGCACTGCTTCCCTGGCGCCCTGCCCAGGGGCGGGTGGCGCGCCTTTACTGTCACCTGCGCTCCCCCGCCGGGGAGGACTTCGCCGGGGATAGCCGCCGCGTCCTGGCGCAAGCGGCCGGGGCGCTCCGGGACCGGGGCTATTGGGTGCGGATGGGGGTGCAGTGCGAGTTCTACCTCTTTGCCGCCGACGAGGCGGGACGTCCCACCCTCACCCCCCACGACCGGGCGGGGTACCTGGACGTGGCCCCTGCCGACCGGGGGGAGAACGTCCGGCGGGAGGTCTGTTTGACACTGGAGGAGATGGGCATCGCCCCCGAAAGCTCCCGCCACCAGCGGGGCCCGGGGCAGAACGAGATCGACTTCTGCCCCGATGCCCCCCTGACGGCCATCGACCACTGCCTTTCCCTGCGGATGGTGGTAAAGGCCATCGCCACCCGGAGCGGGCTTTACGCCTCCTTCCTCCCCAAGCCCCTGGCTGAGGAGTGCGGCAGCGGCCTTTGTTTGAGCATCGCCCTTTCCCGGCAGGGCAGGGATCTTTTTGGCGGCGCTCCCTGCCCGGAGGCCGACGCTTTCCTGGCGGGGGTGGCCCGGCGCCTGCCGGAGCTCTCCGTCCTGCTGGACCCTCTCCCCGGCTCCTACCGGCGGCTGGATGGGCTGGCCGCCGGCGGCGCGGGGCGGGAGGGGGGCCGCTGCCAGCCGCTGCGGATGGTCCGCCTCCCCGGGGAGCCGGGGAGGCTGGAGGTCCGCTCCCCCGATCCCGCCTGCAACCCCTACCTTGCCGCCGCACTTCTGCTGGCGGCGGGGCTGGAGGGGATGGAGGAGGGGCTGCCGCCCTTTTCGGGGCAGGCTCCCCGCCTGCCGGGGAGCCTGGGGGAGGCGCTGGAGCTGGCCCGGGCCGGCGATTTCCTCCCCCGGGCGCTGCCCCCGGCGGTGGCGGAGGTGTTCCTGGCCCACAAGGCCCGGCAGTGGGAGGAGTACCGCCACGCCCAAAATCAGCAGCATTGGGAGCTGGAACGGTTTTTGGGGGTGGTGTAATCCGCCGCTTTGTCGGCGCAGGGAGGGACGGCCCCGGCGGGGGTAAGAGGAGGGGGAAGCGATGATGGATGCCGACGCCGCGCTGGTGGCTGCCGCCGCCAAAAACCAGCCGGAGCTTCTCCGCTTTCTCGCCTCCTGCGGCTGTCCTGCCGCCTCGGTAGCCGCCTCGGCCGGCGAGGCGCGCCGCCTGCTGGACCAGCGGGAGTACCCCCTTTTGGTCATTGCCGCCCCCCTCCCCGATGAGTTTGGCCGGGAGCTTGCCCTCTATGCCGTCAACGCCACCGGCAGCGGCGTGCTCCTGATCACCGCCTCCCTCCACGCCGCAGAGATCGCCGCCCACCTGGAGCCCGCCGGTGTCGCGGTAGTCCCCTCCCCCGCAAGCCGCCAGACCGTTACCCAGGCGCTGCACCTTCTCCGGGCCTCCCGCCAGCGGATGCTCTCCCTCCGGGAGGAGAACCGCCGTTTGGCCCGGCGTCTTTCAGAGATGAAGCTGATCACCCGGGCCAAGTGCGCGCTGATCCAGTACAGCGGCTTTACCGAGGAGGAAGCCCACCACACCCTGGAGCGCCGGGCCATGGACCGGCGGATTCCCTTTGCGCAGGCGGCACAGGAGGTCTTGGCCGCTTACGAGGAGGGGGCGGCGGAGAGGGACGGGTTTTAAGCTGATGGGCCTAAAAAGCACCCGTCCCCATAAACCAAACATAGCCACAACCCAGCAAGCCCATCCCACACCATTCCCCCCGCAGGGAATCAAATCCGCCGGAGGCTCCACCCGACCGAAGGGAGGGCATCCCCCCGCAGGGAATTAGATCCGCCGGAGGCACCTTATCAGGCCAACCGGAAGGAGGGAGCGGGCCAATTCGCTTCCCCCGCAAGGCCGCTGAAACTTGTCCCCCAGCAGGGCCAGCCGCCCAACCAAGCATTGAGCAACCCAGCGTTGAGATTGAGGCTGTCACCCATGTAGAAGAACCGAGCCCAAGCGGTCCAGGCGGCGTTAGGGGAGCGCTCCGACCAGCGACTGACGCCTTTGGCCGTCGGGTCCAGGGCGCAGCCCTGGTCGCTCTTTGG
>JAAWGY010000206.1 GCA_022795575.1 Angelakisella sp.
TTCGCTCCTGCGGGAGCGACCAGGGCCTGCGCGGCCCTGGACCTGCGGCCGGGAAGCCCCGGCGGGCACAACCTGTGGGACAGGCTGCTTCGTTTTCCGCCAGGTTTACCGGCGCAGAAGCTACAACGCCACATTCTTCCCCTTAAGACACCTTATCTTCTCCCGGAGCTCCTGAAGGGCATCCAACTGGCGGGTAACATTAACCGCCACAGTGCCCAAGGTGGCCAGAAAGGTCCCCGTCACCACCACCGAGCTCACCCCAATCTCCTGGAACCGCCCCGCAAAAAGGTTCAGCAGTGTGGCATAGGAGGACTGAAAGAAGGTAAGGCAGGTGATGCTGGCAGTAATAAGCGCAATGTACATCTCGTTGCGAGTAGCCCGGAGAGACTTCTCCAGATCCTCCATCTCCTTAACCCGGCTAACGTAGCTTTGACAAACGCTGATGGAGTTTTCCACCCCGGCGTCCAGGCTGGCCAGATACCCCGGAATGTCAAAGCACCACTGGAGGAAGCTGTAAACCCGGTTGACGTGCTCCACCTGACTGGGAAGCTGAAAGAAACAGCGGTTTTTCAGCAGACTGCACTTCTCCTGCATCACCTCCCCCTTGGTGAGCAGCTCCAGCATCTGGTTAAAGTCGTAGCTGGTGCAAGCCAGCTCCCCCAGCTCCGCCAGATACCGGAGAACCGCATACTTCTGGTGTACCGTGCCCAGGAAAAGGAAAAGGTATTCGCTCTCCCATTTGTGGAGAAAGGTGGTCTCAAAAAACTGGTTGGTAACAGGGTCGTCCACATAGAAGCTGACGTTTACCGCCCCGTTGTAGGAGGCGCACCAGTAGGAGTTCTCAAAGGCCCGGAGAAGATGCCGATGGTCATCCCCCACCCCCTTGTAGGAGGCCTTGTAGTTTTGGGCAATGTTGCAGGCCAGCCGCCGGAAGTCCTCCGGCTCCCGGTCCAGCAGGTAGTAGCCGTAGAGCAGGGGCTTGCTGATGATGGCGGAGATGTCCCGGTCCTCAAAGCTGCGGCAGCCGGGGAGGCAGGCGGCGCACCGCAGAAACCATTCCTTGAGGGAGAAGGAAACGGCGGTAAAGCTGCTCTGGCGGGTGGCTGGGTCAAAGCTGCGGTCCTGGTACTCAAAGCGGTTGGCCTCGTCCTTTACCTCGCAAAGGTAGTAGGTGAGCTCCATAACGTCGCTTAGGGGCAGGTCCCGGAGGGAGACGGACATCTCGATGAGGGCCACCCGGGTCTCGAAGAGGAAGAACCGCAGCCCGGTAAGGGCGATGGCCTCCCGCCGTCCGCTGCGGGTGCAGAAGAAAAGGTCCTTGTTGCTTTTTGGCCAGCGGAATACCTCCCGCCGCTGGAGGGTGTGAACGGTGGCAATTCGGGTGGGGCTCTCCTCCCCGCCCAGCAGCCGGCCCAGCCCCTTGCGCATCTCCCGGCAGTGGAGCTCCCCCGGCAGAAAGACCGGCGCCTCCTTCCCCTTGCCGGTGGTGACGGTCATCGCCGCCAGCGCCGCCGCCCCGTCCCCCTCAAAGGTTACGGGATAGTAGATCTTCCCCTCAAACCGCTTCACCACTGCCATGACGCCATCCCCCCGGAATAAAATTGTTCAAATTTAGTATAACATATTCTTTCAAAGAACGCCATTCTATGGTAAAATAATCTCGAATTGCGGAAAAAAGGAGGGGTTTTTTCGATGGAAAAGATCATCAAGGGGGACCAGCTGGAGAAGATCAAGCACTTTCTCCAGCAGCAGTACTATGATTCCGCCGTTAAGGAGTGCTGCGCTATCCTGGAGGAAATCCTCAAAAAGATCTACAAGCAGGCCCTTAGCGAGCTGCCCATTGAGGACCGGACAGTGCTGCTGGAGAGCGAGGCCAAAATCGGCAATGGCAACAAGAGCTACACCCGCTTTGGCTTTGGGGAGCTGGTGGGGCTGTTTAACCGCTCCCGCCTGCTGGACCGGTGGGCCAAGTACACCGACAGCAACATGGGCATCATCCGCTCCATCTCGCTGGATTATATCGTGGAGCTGCGCAACCATTTGACCCATGACAGCGCCTCCATGAAGGCTGAGGTAAAAAAGGAGGAGGCCCAGCTGGTCTATGACTGCCTGCTCAACTGGCTCAGCTTTATCGGCTACCGGGACATGAGCAAGGGGGTGGAGAGCGCCTTTGTCCCCGGCGGCAAGCCGGAGGCAGCGGCGGGGAGCCCGGCGTCCTCCTATGAGCGGGTTAAGAAGAGCATTACCTCCGGCTACGATTCCTCCATAAAGCCGGAGCGCCGGCGGCTGAAAAAGCAGGCGGCTTACTCGGAGGCCCACGACGCCGCCTCCTTTGCCTACGCCCTGGAGCGGATCGGCCGGCGGGAGGGGCTCATCGGCCTGGACGTGGGCTGCGCCGACGGGTTTGTCACCGAGCTGCGCTTTCTGCCCGAGTACGGCTTTACCAAGGTGGTTGGGGTGGACTTTAACCAGGCGCTGATGGAGAAGGTAGGGGCGGAGGACCGGGGCATCTTCCGGTACCGCTACCTGGACGTTGAGGCCCGGAGCTTTGACGACGATATGGAGGAGCTGATGGAGGAGGAGGGAATCCCGGGGTTTGACCTGATGTTCTGCGCCCTCACCCTGCACCACCTTAAGAACCCCTCCCGGCTGCTGATGCGGCTGCGGCGGTATCTGAACAAGGGGGGAGCCCTGATCATCCGTGGGGTGGACGACGGCGGCATGATGGCCTACGACGACGGCGGGCTGGTGGAGCGGATCCTGGACGACTGCACCCGGCAGTCCAACGTCAGCGACCGGTACCACGGCCGCAAGTTCTTCCCCTGGCTGCGGAGCATCGGTTTTTCGGACATCAGGATGAATTACCAGGTGGACGACACCACCGGCATGACCGCCGAGGAGCGGATGGACTTCTTCCACTATTACTTCGACTTCCGCCTCCAGTACACCCTGCGCCCCCTGAACAAGGAGCCGGACAACCCCATCTACCAGGAGGACCACCGCCGGATGGAAAACAACCTGGACCAGCTGGAGGAGATGTTTTTGCGGCCGGACTTCTTCTTTTCCACCCTCACCGTTTCCTGTATCGCCATTAAATAGAGCCCTGGGGAGAAGCGAAAACGCCCGCCGCAGAAGCGGCGGGCATGGCGGTTATCCGTACAGCTGCTGCCAGATGGCGGGCATCTCCGGGTTGGCCGCGCGGGCCACCGGGAGGCTGGCGAAGGCAGCGGGGGATTCCCCCTCCCGCAGCCGCCGGGCCACCACCACCAGCCGCTCCCCGGCAAAGTCGTAGAGGCAGGTGGAAAGGGTGAGCAGCTTGTCCCGGACGGTGACATCCACCCCGGTGGTGATGAGGGAGCGCCGGGCCACCCGGGCCAGGTAATCCTCCTTTTCCTCGATGACCTGAAAGGCCACCCGGTTGTGGTAATCGAAGTCGTCCCCGTGCTGGGGGAGGGTTGCGGCGACAAACACCCCGATGACGGCGTACTGTCCCGCCTCGCTTAGGGTGTCAAAGGTGATCAGGGGGTGCTCCGCCACAAAAGCGGGATCCTGGTAGTTTACCAGATAGTTAAACCACGCGCCGTCGTTCATGTTGTGGCCGTAGAGGATGAGGCTATCGCCGTTGGGGTCGGTTTCGCAGCGGTAATCCAGAAAGACCGCGCCGTGGCGGTCCTCCCGGCCGTAAAAATCGTGGCGGAGGTAGTAGTCGTTGTCCCGCTGGACCACCGGGGCGGAAAACCCCTCCTCTCCCCCCAGCTCCAGCCAGCCCACCAGGTCCGGGTTGATGGCGGCCAGGGCGGCCAGGCGGGGGTCCAGGGCGGCGAAGTCCTCCGGGCCGGAGCTGCCGTCGGGCTGGGCCTCGTGGTAAATGCGGTCCAGCTCCTGCTGCTGGCGGCTGATGTGCCGGGCCTGGGCGCGGACATAGACGGCGTTGCAGCAAAAGAAGCAGGAGAGGGTGACGGAAACCGCCATCAGGCAGGACAGGCAGGTGCGGAGCAATCTACGGAGCAGGTACACGGCGGCGGCCTCCTTTTCGACAAGCTTCTCCCTTGGGGGGAGTTGGAAACAGCTTCCACTATGATACCGGAAAATTTTGAATAAATCTATAGTTTCCCATAAATTCCGGTAAATAAATAAAACAACTAAAAATTTAGAGATTTTCCACAATTTTTATGGTATACTATATAAGGCGTTTCCCAGTTATTGGCAAAGGAGGCTGCGCAGGATGCCCATCGCCCATGTGGTTTTTGATATCGATGGTACCTTAGTGGACACCGAGGCGGCGTTCCAGCTGTCTCTCCAGGAAACGGCGGAGCAGCTGTTAGGGCGTTCCCCCAGTATGGCGGAGCTTAATTACACCTTCTCGATGACCACAGAGGCCGCGTTGGCGGCGCTGGGTTTTCCGGATGTCCCCAGCGCCCACAAGGTTTGGGAGAAAAAATGTATGGAAAAGCTGGGGATGATGCGGGTTTACGACGGCATCCCCCAGCTGCTGGACGCGTTGCTGCTGCGGGGGTATGTGTTAGGGATTGTTTCCTCCTCCACCCGGCGGGAGTTCCAGATGGTATTTGGGCCTTTGGGGCTGGAGGACTGCTTTGGCAGGGTGGTGCTGGCGGAGGACACCAAGGAGCACAAGCCGCACCCGGAGCCGCTGCTGTACTACATGAAGGCCACGGGGGCCAAGGCCAACGAGGTGCTTTTTGTGGGGGACAGCGCGGGGGATATGTTTTGCGCCAAGGCGGCGGGGACTGCGGGGGCTTTGGCCTGCTGGTGCCGTCATCCGACGGAGGAGGCGGAGACCATCTACCGCATCAGCCGTCCGGGGCAGCTGTTGGATCTGCTGCTGGAGCTGGAGGCAGCGGAGCGACTTTAGGCGGCGGCCTGTCCCACAGGTTGTGCCCGCCGGGGCTTCCCGGCCGCAGGTCCAGGGCCGCGCAGGCCCTGGTCGCTCCCCGCAGGGAGCGAAACTCCCCAGGCTGACTATGATAACGGCAGGGCTTGTGCTTCTTGGCACGAGCCCTGCCGTTCTATTTGTAGGCTGGCAGGCCGCGGTTTTGGGCAGCGGCGTTTGGGTGGGGATGGGGGCTATTGCGGTTATGTAGCCGCCTGGCGGGGAAGCGCAAACCGCGGCCGGGGTTAGGAGTAGCCGCTTTCTCCCCAAAACAG
>JAAWGY010000207.1 GCA_022795575.1 Angelakisella sp.
TCACGTTGTGCCCGCCCGGGCTACCGGGCCGCAGGTCCAGGGCCGCGCAGGCCCTGGTCGCTCCCGCAGGAGCGAAACTCCCCAGGACGACTATAACATCGGTAGGGCTTGTGTTTTTGGCACAGGCCTTGCCGTTCTTTTGTAGGCCGTTAGGCCGCGGTTTTGAACAGCGGCGTTTGGGTGAGGATGGGGCGATGGCGGTTTGCAGGCTACCTGATGGGGAAGCGTAAACCGCGGCCGGGGTTAGGGCGTGTCCCTAAAGTCGAAAAAGAGCAAGCCAGGCAAAAACAGTAACAAATCGGACAAATAGCTGCTAAGCAAGAAGGAATCGGACTATGAATACCCCAAGCACCTAAGCTTACCCCGCCTCAGCTCGTTGTTGAGGGACGCTTTTTGTGATATAATACATTCATCCCCCCGCCAACCCGCCTAAAGAACATCTCCACGGAGGTCTGAAATCCATGAAACTCCTTGTAGTCGATTCCAACAGCATCCTAAACCGCGCCTTTTACGGCATCAAGCTCCTCTCCACCAAAAACGGCGAGTACACCAACGCTGTCTTTGGCTTCTGGAACATCGTCCTAAAGCTGATGGACGACCTGGCCCCCGACGGCGCGGCTTTTGCCTTCGATCTGCCGGACCCCACCTTTCGGCATAAGCTCTACGACGGCTATAAGGCCCAGCGCAAGGGGATGCCACCGGAGTTGGGCCAGCAGCTGCCGGTGGTTAAGGAGCTGGTCGCCGCCATGGGCTGGCCGGTGGTGGAGTGCGCCGGGTATGAGGCCGACGACATCCTGGGCACCCTGGCCGCCGCCGCCGAGGACCAGGGGTGGGATTCCCTGCTGCTTACCGGGGACCGGGATTCCTTGCAGCTGGTGGATGACCACACCACCGTCATCCTGGCCGCTACCCGGGCGGGAGGGGCCCAGTACCTCACCATGACACCGGAGGCGGTGCGGGAAAAATACGGCGTCGAGCCCATCCAGCTCATCGAGACCAAGGCCCTGATGGGGGACAGCTCGGATAACATCCCCGGGGTGCCGGGCATCGGGGAAAAGACCGCCTTCTCCCTGATCCAAAAGTACGGCACCCTGGCCCGGATCTACCAGGACGTGGAGGGGCTGGAGGCCCCCGCCGGGGTGAAGAAGAAGCTGACTGCCGGGGCGGAATCCGCCCGGATGAGCCGGGAGCTGGGGATTATCCGCAAGGATGCCCCGGTGCCTGCCGCCATGGAGGAGTACCGCCGCCGTCCCATGGATCAACCGCGCCTCTATACCACCCTCAGCCGGCTGGAGCTCCACACCCTTATCACCCGGCTGGGCCTGACGCCCCCCACCGGGGAGGAGCTGCCCGCAGCCAAGGCGGAGCCGGGGGAGCGGTTTACCCTGATGTCCGGCGCCCCGGACACGGCGGCGCTTTCCGCCCTTGCCGGCCCCCTTTGCCTGACCGCCGACTGGGAGGACGGAGCCCCGCTAAGGGTGGCGGTCTGCCGGGAGGGAAGGCTGTGGGTGGTGGAGCAGCCGGGGGAGGCGCTGCTCCGGGAGCTTGCCGCCTTGGAGGCCCCCCGGTACTACGAGGACAGCAAGCCCTGGCATAAGGCGATGCTCCGGCTGGCCCCGGAAAAGGACCTGAAGGTGGCCTTTGACCTGCGGCTGGCGGGGTACCTCCTAAGCCCCAACTCCACCGAGTACACCCCGTCCCGCCTGGCGGGGGAATACGCTGTCCCTGCCCCGGTCATCGCCCCGGAGGAGGCGGCAGGGGAGGACTGGGAGGCCCCGGAGATCGCCCTGCGCGCCGCCTGGATGCCAGCCCTCTGCCAGCGCCTTTTGAAGGAGATTGCCGCCAACGGCCAGGAGAAGCTGCTGCGGGAGGTGGAGATCCCCCTGGCCCAGGTGCTGGCCTCGATGGAGCTGGAGGGGTTCCTCATCGACCAGCAGGAGCTGGCCGCCTTTGGCCAGGAGCTTCGGGTCAAGATCGACGGGCTGGAAAGGGAGATCTACCAGCTGGTGGGCCACGAGTTCAAGATCAATTCCCCCAAGCAGCTGGGGGTGGTGCTCTTTGAGGAGCTGGGACTGCCGGCGCAGAAAAAAACCAAAAGCGGCTACAGCACCGACGCCGAGGTGCTGGAAAGCCTCAGCACCTACCACCCCGTCATCGCCAAAATCCTGGACTACCGCAAATACGCCAAGCTCCTCTCCACCTATGTGGAGGGGCTGAAGGCTGCTGTAGGGCCGGACAGCCGCATCCGCACCTCCTTCCAGCAGACCGAAACCCGCACCGGCCGCATCTCCTCCGCCGAGCCCAATATGCAGAACATCCCCATCCGCACCGAGCCGGGGAGCCGGATGCGCCGCTTCTTCCCCGCCCGGGAGGGGTGGCTGCTGGTGGACGCCGATTACAGCCAGATCGAGCTGCGGGTGCTGGCCTCCATCGCCGGCGATGAGAACATGGTGAACGCCTTCCTCTCCGGGGAGGACATCCACCGCAACACCGCCGCCCAGGTCTTCGACCTCCCCCCGGAGCTTGTCACCGCCACCATGCGCAGCCGGGCCAAGGCGGTAAACTTCGGCATCGTTTACGGCATCTCGGCCTACTCCCTCTCCAAGGACATCGGGGTTACGGTGTCGGAGGCGGACCGGTACATCAAAAGCTACCTGCGCACCTACCAGGGGGTAAAGGCCTATATGGACCGCACCGTGGCCGAGGCTGCGGAAAAGGGGTATGTCTCCACCCTCTTCGGCCGCAGGCGGTACCTGCCGGAGCTGAAGTCCTCCAACCGCAGCCTCCGGTCCTTTGGCCAGCGGGTGGCGATGAATATGCCCATCCAGGGCACCGCCGCCGATATCATCAAGATCGCCATGGTGCGGGTCTGGCGGCGGCTGCGGGAGGAGGGGCTCCAGGCAAGGCTGATCCTCCAGGTCCACGACGAGCTGATCATCGAGGCCCCGGAGGCGGAGGCCCAGCAGGTCCGGGAGCTGGTCCAGGCGGAGATGGAATCCGCCGTAAGCCTGGCGGTGCCCATGGAGGTGGACGCCAAAATCGGCAAGGACTGGGGGGAGGCCCATTGACGGGGGAAAAGCCGGTGGTGGAGCTTGCCGTCCCCGCCGACGCCGGGGAGCTGGCCCGGCTGGAGGCGGCCTGCTTTGCCGCCCCCCGGAGCGAGGCGGCGCTGCTGGCCGAGCTCACCCAGCCGGAGCGGTACCTCCTTGTCACCGCCAAGGGGGGCGGGGCGCTGTGGGGGTACGCGGGGCTGGAGTACGTCCTGGACGAGGGATACATCACCGACGTGGCGGTGTTCCCGGAGTTCCGCCGCCGGGGGGCGGCGCGGATGCTGCTGGCCGAGCTGGAGCGCCGGGGGCGGATGCTGGGGCTTTCCTTCCTCACCCTGGAGGTGCGGCCCAGCAACGCCGCCGCCCTGGCCCTGTACCAGGGGGAGGGGTACCGGGAGGCGGGCCGGCGCCGGGGCTTTTACACCGCCCCCCGGGAGGACGCCCTGCTGCTGACCAAGCAGCTGCACCAGGAGAAAACGGGGGGATGAGGGGCAGATGGGGGACCGTTACCGAGACCATTTCCGCCAGCGGATCGAGAGCCGGTGGCCGGGGGGCTGGGAGCGCCTGGAGGAGATCGAAGCCGCCCCGGCGCAGGCCGCCCGGCAGGTTCTGCGGGAGATTTTAGAGACAGGCTGTCTTGCCCAAAGCAGCGCCAACATCCTGCTGGCCCGGGAGGCCATCCGGCGGTTGCCCCCGGGGTGGCTGCTGGAGCAGCTCCCCGGGGCGGCGGAGGAATGCCTGTTCCGGGAGCCGGGGTGGGAGGAGTGGGAGTTCCTCCGCCTGGCGGAGATGCTGCGGGAGCCATTCCCGGAGGTGTTTGCCTGGTGGGTGGCCTATGCCCGCCGGCTGAACCATCCGGAGATCGAGGAGGACATCCAAAGCCTTACGACAGGAGGAATTGACATGACCTATCAGGAAGTACTGGAAAACGCGCGGAGGAAGGGAGCGGACAAGTGCCGCACCTGCCGGGAGTGCAACGGCGTTGCCTGCCGCGGAGAGGTCCCAGGGATGGGGGGCAAGGGCACCGGGGAGGCGTTTGTCCGCAACGTGGCCAAGCTCCGGGAGATCGCCCTGAACCTGGACGTCATCTATGACAACAGGGCGGGGCAGGACAGCTCGGTGAGCTTTTGGGGGCATACCTATGCCGCCCCCGTCTTTGCCGCCCCCATCAGCGGCATGGGCAACAACTACAGCGCCGGCCTTACCGAGGACGACTGGGCCCGGGCGGTGGTGGAGGGCAGCGCCGCCGCCGGGGTGCTGGCCTTTACCGGGGACGGGGTAAACCCCGACCTGCTGGGGATGCCGCTAAAGTGGATGAAGGAGGGAGGGCTCCCCGGGGTGCCCACCATTAAGCCCTGGGGGATGGACACCATCATGGAAAAGCTGGCGCTGGCCAAGGAGGCTAACCCGCCGGCTATCGCCATGGATGTGGACTCGGCGGGGCTCCCCTTCCTGACAGCCCAAGGGGGGGACGCCGGCCCCAAGCCGGTGGAGGCCCTGGCCAAGATTGCCAAGGCTGCCGGCTTGCCCTTTCTTGTCAAGGGCGTGATGACGCCGGAAGGGGCCCGGAAGGCTGCCGAGGCGGGGGCCTGGGGGATTGTTGTCTCCAACCACGGGGGGCGGGTGCTGGACCACACCCCTGCCACCTGCGAGGTGCTGCCAAGGATATGCGCCGTTACAGGGAACCGGATGAAGGTCTTTGTAGACGGCGGCATCCGTACCGGAGTAGACGTCTTTAAGATGCTGGCGCTGGGTGCGGACGGGGTTTTGATTGGCAGGCCGGTGATTACCGCGGCTTACGGCGGTGGGGCAGAGGGGGTGCGGCTCTACCTGGAGAAGGTGATAGGGGAGCTGCGGGACACCATGAAGATGACCGGCTGCGGGACGCTGGCGGACATCACCAGGGAAAGGCTTTGGCTGGGCCGTGAAGGTGCCTCCGGCGGATTTTGATTCCCTGCGGAGGGGGGGCGGCCCTATGGGCCGACCTCTCAGTCGCCTGCGGGCGACAGCTCCCCTTTCAGGGGAGCCACGGCCTAAGAGCCGCCTTCGGCGGTTGGCCGTGAAGGTAGGGGACAG
>JAAWGY010000208.1 GCA_022795575.1 Angelakisella sp.
AAAGCGCAGGAATACTGTGTGTATTTCAAGATTTTTTGGCAAAGGCAGGCGGAAAATTTGCCGTCAAGATGCGTGCGGCGGCTATTGGTACAGCTTCTATAGCAATCTGTAATTTGATAAAATAACAGGAGAAATTAGCTATGAATATTATGCCGAAAATCGCGCTGGGCGTGTGGTCCTGGGGGGCCGGAGCTGCCGGCGGTGACCAGGTGTTTGGAAACCATCTCTTTGAGGACGAGCTGCGTCCGGTGTTTGACAAGGCGCTGGCGTGCGGCCTGACCCTGTGGGATACCGCCGCTGTCTACGGCGAAGGGACCTCCGAGCGTATCCTGGGCAATTTCGTCAAGGATGTGTCCCGTGAGCAGGTGATCCTCTCCACCAAGTTTACCCCGCAGATTGCCAGCGATTCCCCGGAGGCCATGCAGGAGATGCTGGACGGCAGCAAGGCCCGCCTCCATGCGGATGTGATGGACATTTATTGGATTCACAACCCCATGGATGTGGAGAAGTGGACCCCCAAGCTGATTCCCCTGGCGCAGAGCGGACAGATCAGGGCCATCGGCGTATCCAACCACAATATGGCGGAGATCAAGCGGGCCAATGAGATTTTGGGCGCCGCCGGTCTGAAGGTCTCCGCCGTTCAGAACCACTTCTCCCTGCTGCACCGCTCCTCGGAGCGGGCCGGGATTCTGGATTACTGCAAGGAAAACGGCATCACCTTCTACGCCTACATGGTACTGGAGCAGGGCGCACTGTCCGGCAAGTACGATACCGCCCACCCCTTCCCGGAGGGCATCGACCGGGCCAGATGCTACGGCTCCGTCCTCCCGCAGCTGGAAAAGCTGATTGGAAAAATGCGGCAGATCGGCGGCAAATATGATGCCTCTCCCTCGCAGGTCGCCACCGCCTGGGCTATTGCCAAAGGAACCCTGCCCATCATCGGCGTGACGAAGGTGGAGCAGGTGGAGGCCGCCGCGAAGGCCGCGGAAATCATTCTGTCGAAGGAGGAGGTCTCTGAGCTGGAAGCCCTGGGGGATGCTGCCAACATCAGCACACTACGGGAATGGGAAAAGGAGATGTGAGCATGAAGGCTTTACTGTTAAACGGCAGAACCCGCAAAAACGGCTGCACCTGTCTTGCTCTCTCGGAAGTGGCAAAGACGCTGAATGCCGAGGGAGTGGAAACGGAGATCATCCAAATGGGCGGAGATCCTGTCCGGGACTGCATCGGCTGCAACGGCTGTGCCGGAAAAGGCCAGTGTGTCTTTGGTGACGATAAGGTGAACGAGGTCATCGCCAAGGCAAGGGAGGCGGATGGCTTTGTATTCGGCTCTCCTGTCTACTACGCCCACCCCAGCGGACAGGTCCTGTCCCTGCTGGACCGGGTTTTTTACGCCGGGGCGGAGGCATTCCTCCACAAGCCCGCCGCCGTTGTGGTGACAGCCCGCCGGGCCGGGACCACGGCCTCTCTGGATGTGCTGAATAAGTATCTGCTGAATGCGGAAATGCCCGTTGTGTCCTCTACCTACTGGAATATGGTCTTTGGTCCCGCCCCGGAGCTGGTGGAGCAGGACAAGGAGGGCCTCCAGACCATGCGGAACCTGGGCCGGAATATGGCGTGGCTGATTGGATGTATTGAGGCGGGCCATCAGCAGGGCCGCACGCCGCCCCAGGCGGAGCGGGCGCACTGGACCAACTTTAACCGTTAAGGGGGCGAAAACATGACGGCAGAGGATGGGGTTCGGGGCTTCCGGGAGGATGCGCCAGAGGACGCGGAGCGGGCGGGATGTGTTCATCAACCCCGGTTGTCACTTCCAGGACCAGGGCGGGATTGAGAACCTGTATTCACAACCGTCCAACGCAGTCAGGCCGGGGCTTTTTCCGACCTGCTGCGTTAAAAATCCTTGCAATACACCAAGTATTGACTGCGGATTTTTGCCTTGCAGGACGGAAAAATCCCTCGCCCTGCCCGCATTGTCCGGTTATGAATACAGGTTCTGAGATTGGAGACGGCGTGCGGATTGGACACAATGTCGTCCTGGCCACCATTGACCATGGCCCGCACCCGGCTATGAACAGGAAAAACCACTACGAACCGATCAGGATCGGCTCCAACGCCACAATCTTATCCGGCGTTTCTATCGGGGAGTGGTCTGTGGTTGCCGCCGGGGCGGTGGTGACAAAAGATGTTCCCCCTATGACGGTAGTGGGTGATGTTCCCGCTAAAGTTATTAAAAAAGTAAACGTACAGGAAATGAGGACATTGGAATGAAACGTTTGAAATTTCTTTCCTTCTCCATGGCCGCCTGCATCGTCTGCCTCCTGACCATGACCTCCTGCTCGGCAGCGGAGGTCCCCGCCGCCAGCGGTGGGGCGGGTATGGACAGCGCAAAACTCACGTCCGAAGCACAGTCTGCGTCCACGTTTTCGGACGTCCCCTCCGGTGCTTGGTATGCCGAGGCAATCAACTACTGCCAGCAGCACGGCATTATGAGCGGAACCACCGCCACCACCTTTGCGCCGGAGGCAACCCTGACCCGCGCGATGCTGGCCACGGCGCTGCACCGCATGAGCGGTACGCCTGCTGTTTCGGATGCTCCTGTTTTTTCAGACACGGTTGCTGGGTTCTGGTATAGTGACGCCCTTTCCTGGGCCGCGAAAAACGGTATTATCTCCGGCTATGGCGACGGCACCTTTGGCGTGAATGACCCTACGACACGGGAACAGGCGGTTACAATCCTGTGGCGCTACGCCGGAGAACCGGAGGGCGCTACAGCGGCGGACATTTCTGACGCTGCCCTGGTTTCCACTTGGGCGAAAGCAGCGGTTCGTTGGGCGAATGCCAACGGCATCCTGGAGGGTATCACCAACAACCGCCGGTTCGACCCGAAAACAAATATCAAACGAGGGGAAGTAGCCTCTATGCTGTACCACTATTTGAGCAACACCACCAGCAGCCAGCCGGAACCGGCAGCAGGCGGCAGGACTCTGGTGGCCTACTTCTCCGCCACCAATACCACCCGTCCCCTGGCGGAGTACGCGGCGGATATTCTGAACGCTGACCTCTATGAGCTCGTGCCGGAGGTTCCCTATACGGACGCCGACCTTGCCTATTACACCAATGGCCGGGCCGACCGGGAACAGAACGATTCTACCGCCCGCCCTGCGATTTCCGGGAACGTGGAAAACATGGCGGACTACGATGTAATTTTCCTGGGCTACCCCATCTGGCACGGACAGCCGCCCCGGATCATCAGCACCTTTCTGGAACGCTATGACTTCGCCGGGAAAACCATCGTCCCCTTCTGCACCTCCCACTCCAGCGGGTACAGCGACAGCAGCATCAAGTCCCTGGCCCCTGGCGCGAATTGGATCACCGGACGCCGTTTCGCCGGGGGAACCAGCCGCAGCACCATGGAGGAATGGATCAACGGACTAGCTCTGCCTCAACCAGAAACGGCGGTGGACGCGGTGACTTCCGCCACCGGCAAAGCGGGCTTTAACCTTGAAACCAAAAGCGTCACCCTTAACAGCGGCTATGAAATGCCCATCAACGGCCTGGGGACGTACAGCCTTCACGGGGAAACCTGCGTCAATTCTGTCAAATCCGCCCTGGCCAGCGGGGTTCGGCTCATTGATACCGCCTCCGCCTATGGCAACGAAGAAGAAGTAGGCCAAGCCATCCGGGAAGCCATTGACGAGGGCACCATCAAGCGGGAAGATGTTTTCGTTATCACCAAAATCTATCCCGGCAGCGAAATGGCGAACCCGGAGCAGTCCATCCAGGCGTGTCTGGACCGGCTGGACATTGACTATGTGGATATGATGCTTCTGCATCACCCCGACCGGAACGATGTGAAAGCGTATCAGGCCATGGAAAAGTTTGTGGAGGAAGGAAAAATCCGCTCCCTGGGCCTGTCCAACTGGTATGTGAGGGAGCTGGAATCCTTCTTACCCCAGGTGACGATTCCCCCGGCTTTGGTCCAGAACGAAATCCACCCCTACTATCAGGAGAATGATGTGATTCCCTATATCCAGGACCTTGGGATTGTGGTCCAGGGCTCGTATCCCCTGGGGGGCCGTGGTCATACGGCGGAGCTGCTGGGAGACGAGGTGATCTCCCGTATTGCCAAGGCCCATGGAGTTTCCTCCGCCCAGGTAATTCTTCGGTGGAATCTCCAAAAGGGCGTGGTGGTCATCCCCGGCTCCAGCAACCCCGACCATATCAAGGAGAACACCGAATTGTACGGCTTCCAGCTGACCGATGCGGAAATGGCACAGATCAACGCTCTTGACCGGAACGAAAAGGACGATTGGTATTAAACAGCATCCTGCCTGTGGCACCTGTTTTGGACGGTGAACAGGCAGGATGATTTTTGGAAACAGGGTGGTAGTCTGTATGAAGCTGCATGAAAATATAGCAGCGCGGGTGATGCGGGAAATGCCGCCGTTCAAGGAGGCAGAGCAGCTCCTCGAGCTGGTTCAGACGCATTTTTTCTCTCTTTGCAAACCGTGCCCGGTATCCAAAGGTGATAATATTGGGCAGCGGTTTCCTGGAGGCATATAATGATGGTATTGACCCGGCGGCGGTGCTTCTCTACAGCAAAACCGAGGAAGAAGTACAGTCCCTCACTGGTGCGGATATGTCCCCCGTCCAGGAGGACCTGATCAGCCACTTTATGGCGGCGCTCCCGGCCCGGCAGGAGAATGGTCGGACGGTCAGAATGTCTATCGGATGTACTAACTGGTGTGGAGGACTACGAATTGAGAGAACCCACAACCAAGCCGGCGATGGTGTTACAGAGGGTAAAGAGGACTCCTCCATGGAGTGTGCCACGATAGTTGAGCATAGCAGGGACAATAGGGACCTTTACTGTCACTTTTCCCTCTGCCATTT
This sequence comes from Angelakisella sp., assembly GCA_022795575.1. Taxonomy (GTDB): domain Bacteria; phylum Bacillota; class Clostridia; order Oscillospirales; family Ruminococcaceae; genus Angelakisella. Next base: position 4,897 of record JAAWGY010000208.1, read on the forward strand.
GTATTGGTTCGGCGGTTTCATATGCGTTCACCGGTCTCAGGAGGAGCTCGATATTTTATATCATTTGATCCATCATGGTTCCTCCCATCTCATCGTTCCGGGCATTTATAGCAACCATCAAAATTGTCGACACCCATCTGGACGGCAGCTTTCCCAGCTGCCTTTGTCCCAAAAACTTGAAAGCCATCAAGGCTTCCTGCG